>NZ_SCMW01000034.1:0-38657 GCF_005502845.1 Brevibacterium sp. 2SA
CCTGTGCTCCCGCGGCCCCTCAAGCCAAACCCCGGCACCACCTATCACCGCAAGACCATCACAACGAAGGAGTCGATGATGTCGGAAATGAAAGCAGCAGTCGTCGAAGGATTCGGCGAGGATCTCGTCGTCGGAGACAATACGATCCCCGAACCCGGGCCCGGTCAGGCGCTCGTCAAGCTCATCGCCTCGGGCGTGTGCCACACCGACCTCCACGCCGCGCACGGCGACTGGCCGATCAAACCGCAGCTCCCGCTCATCCCCGGCCACGAAGGGGTCGGGATCGTCGAGAAGGTCGGCGAGGGCGTCACCGAGGTCGAGGTCGGCCAGATCGTCGGCAACGCCTGGCTGTGGAGTGCGTGCGGCGTCTGCGAGTTCTGCCGGCAGGGCTGGGAGACCCTGTGCGAGTCCCAGGTCAACGGCGGCTACGGCATCGACGGGTCGTTCGGTGAGTACATGCTCGTCGACGAGAAGTTCGCCGCGGTCATCCCCGACGGCGCCGACCCCTACGAGATCGCCCCGGTCCTCTGCGCCGGCGTCACGGTCTACAAAGGACTCAAGCGCACCGAGGTCAAGCCCGGTCAGTGGGTCGTCATCTCCGGCATCGGCGGACTCGGGCACATCGCCGTGCAGTACGCCGTCGCGATGGGCATGCGCGTCGTCGCGGTCGACGTCGCCGATGACAAGCTCGCGCTGGCGAAGAAGCACGGCGCGGAGATCACTGTCAACGCGTTCGCCGAGGATCCCGCCGAGGTGATCCAGGAGAAGATCGGCGGCAGCCACGGAGTGCTCGTCACCGCCGTCCATCCGGCGGCGTTCGGCCAGGCGATCGGGATGACCCGCCGAGGCGGCACGATCGTCTTCAACGGCCTGCCGCCCGGTGACTTCCCGGCCCCGATCTTCGACATCGTGCTCAAGGGCCTGACGATCCGCGGCTCGATCGTCGGCACTCGCCAGGACATGGTCGAAGCTCTCGAGTTCTATGCCGCCGGCAAGATCCACCCGACGTACACGAAGCGCCCGCTCGAGGACATCAACGCGATCTTCGACGAGATGATCCATGCGAAGATCGACGGTCGCGTCGTCATCGAGTTCTGAGCCGCCGAGGCGGTTCCGCCGCGGCGACGAGCGTGGCCGGTGGGCGAACGCTTGTGCTCGGTGAGGCGGGCGTTTCGCTCGTCGAGGCGTGAGTCTCGCGTGCCGAAGCGCGAGTCCGCTCGTCGAAGCGTCGGTGCCGCGTGCCGGAGCGTTGATCTCTCACGCCGCGGCGTCCCCAATCAGCCGTGGCCCCGTTGTCAGTGACGGGGCCACGGTTCTTCTGCGCCGATCTTCGCGTTGGAGGCTGCATTTCGCGCGGCAAACGGCGCAGCGGCGGCCAGCACGCGAGTCCTCCCACCGTCGAGGCGGCAGTCCACGGCGCCGGACAGTTCGCGCCAATTGGGTCTGCGGTGCCTGCCTCGGGTTCGGCTCACTTCGGTGTCCAGGGCTCTGGTATTGAACTGAGCCCTCCGGCCCAGGGTGAGCCGGATCCCGGGCGAGGGGCGGTCGACGGCCTCAAGCGTGAACACGGGGCCCACCCACCACCTCGGTGCCGACCGCGGGGCCCTCGCACCACCTCGGCGAGGACCGCGGGGCCCACCCACCACCTCGACGAAGGCACATGTTGACCGAGCGCCACCTCGGCGAGGACCGCGGGGCCCACCCACCACCTCGGCGACCGACGGGGATTGGAACCGGACTGAGCTCCGCGGACCCGGCGCTCAGTGTGGGGGAGGAGCGGGACTGTGAGCAGGCTCTCCGCGCCGGCGAACGATCTCGATTGGACGGGGCGCAGTCGACCTCGGTAAGCTAGAACCACCGAAGACCGTCGGTCTCTGTGGGAAATCAAGAATCCGCCATCGGATGATTGTGCTCGCAGACGAAGACTCCGCAAGGAGTGACCCTCGCAGGTGAGCCAGAGATCCTTCTGAAGTGAGAACCCCGTTCTCAGCCTCGAAGCGTTTCGCGCCTATCTGCGTGGAGCGCTTTTTTCGTTGTCCGGACCAGACCGGCGCCTGTACGAAAGGAATACCATGGCGAGGCCAGACAAGGCAGCCGCAGTCGAGGAGCTCAAGCAGCAGTTTGAGAACTCCGACGCTGTATTGCTGACCGAGTACCGCGGTCTCACCGTCGCGCAGATGAAAGAACTGCGCGTCTCTCTTGGTGAGAACGTCAGCTACGCCGTGGTAAAGAATACGCTGACCAAGATTGCAGCCAAGGAAGCCGGCATCGCCGGTCTCGATGAGCTCCTCAACGGGCCCACCGCGATCGCGTTCGTCAACGGCGAACCGCCTGAGGCTGCCAAGGCTCTGCGTAACTTTGCCAAGGCGAATTCTCAGCTCGTCATCAAGGGTGGCTACTTCGACGGTGCCGCCCTGACCGCTGAGAATGTCAACCAGCTCGCCGACCTCGAATCCCGCGAAGTGCTGCTTGCAAAGGCAGCCGGTGCCATGAAGGCAAGCCTCCACCAGGCGGCTTACCTCTTCACCGCTCCGCTGGTCAAGGCCGCGCGCACCGTCGATGCTCTCCGCGAGAAGCAGGACTCCGCTCCTGCCGAAGACGCCTGAGCACCACCCCACAAACCCGGTCACCGCAGGTGACCACCACAGGAAGGATTGGCCACCATGGCTAAGCTCACCGCAGACGAGCTCATCGAAGCTTTCAAGGAGCTCACCCTCATCGAGCTCTCCGACTTCGTCAAGAAGTTCGAAGAGGAATTCGACGTCGAGGCTGCTGCCCCGGCCGCTGTCGCCGTTGCCGCTCCGGCAGCCGGTGGCGGAGAAGCCGCTGCTGAAGAGAAGACCGAATTCGACGTCATCCTCGAATCGGCCGGCGAGAAGAAGGTCCCCGTCATCAAGGAAGTTCGCGGGATCACCTCCCTCGGACTTAAGGAAGCCAAGGACCTCGTTGACAGCGCTCCCAAGGCTGTCCTCGAAGGCGCTTCGAAGGAAGACGCCGACAAGGCCAAGGAAGTCCTCGAGGCTGCCGGCGCCACCGTCACCATCAAGTGACTTCTCTTGCGGCAGTCTGACTGACCGCGGATCGCAGAACCCCGCAACCGGTAACGGCTGCGGGGTTCTTCGCGTCCGTCCCGCCGTTGCGCACCCTCGCCGCATTGAACCTGCGGACGCAGAGTGTCGATCTCGAGCGCGCTCATCGACACTCTGCGTCCGGAAGTCGTTGGGTCGGGCCTGCGCGCCGGTTTGCGCCAGTCCAGCGCCCGCCCGGCCATGCACCCGCTCGGCCCAGCACCGACCACGCCGCCCAGCACCCGCCCAGCATCGGCCCCGCCACTGACCCCAGCGCCGAGGCGATGGTGCCGATCCGCTACAACCCGACCGTCCCATTGCGGTCGGCCAGACCATAGGGTTGAGACCATGACGACGACCGAGCGCCTCGCGACGCAGCTGCGAGAGCGGATCCGCACTGCCTGGGAAACCGCCCCGTTGTTCATCGACCCCATCGTCGTTCCCGGCCTCACCGCCCGCCAGCGGGCCTCCCTCGAATCGGCCGTTGCCACCGCCGAGGAGTCGGGCATTCCGGTCTTCGTCGCCGTCACTCCTCCGACCTGGCTCGGAGCAGAGGAGGCCTGGTCGCGCTTCACCGCCGATCTCGCGTACTCGATGTTCGAGGGTTCGAACGCGGAGCAGGCCATCGTCGTCTTCGCGGAGACCGACGGCGGCGCGCGGCTGCTGTCCTACCTCGTCGACGACAACGGTCCGGCCGTCCCGCCCGGCATCGACGAACTGCCCCGCTCGGCCACCGACGATTTCCTGCCGCTCGAACTTGCGGTGCCGTATCACCTCGAGATCCTCGTCGCTGCGGCCACCGGCGCACCCCCGCCTCCGCCTATCGACTTCGATCCGGCGGACGCCGGGGAAGGAGGCAGCCGCGACTACATCGAGGCCACGGGACTCGACGATGCCAGTCCCGACACTCTGGTCCTCGCCGCGTCGGGTCTCGCCGCCCTGGGGCTGACCGCGTGGGTCCTCTCCCGGCGGGAGAGGTACGCGTGGAAAGCGCAGCTGACGACCGACCCTGAGCTCGTGCGCCGGCATCGTCTCATCCCCGCCGTCGAGAAGTCACAGGCGGAACTCCCCGTCCCGCAGAGCACCGACGATGAGGTCTGGGCCCTGCGCGATCGCGGACTCCGCATTCAGGAGGCGATCGCCGCGATCGTCGCCGCGCACCCCGACTGGGCCGAACACCCCGACCATTCCCACCGACAGGCGATCTTCGCCCTCACCCGCTCGGACAAGTGGGTGCGTTCGATGCTCGGTCGCCTCACGCTGCCTGCACCGGGAGACGCCGACGAGAGGAAGTCCTGCTACTTCTTCCCGGCCCATGCCAAACCGGTCACGAGCTATGCGATGAAGCAGGCCGGCACCGTGCTCACGGTCAATGCGTGCGCGACCTGCATCGCCGATCTCGAGGCCGGCCACGACCCCGTCTGCCTCATGGTGCCGAAGGACCCGAAGTCACCGCGGTCCCGCGCAGTTCCGTATTTCCAGCGTGACGACGCCTACGCGACCTCCGGATTCGGCAGCTTCGTCGACCTCGAGGTCGCGATCCTCGACTATGGGGTGCCGGGAGCGGCGAAGCGGGCGACGGCGGAGGACAGGTCATGACATCGACGAGCGCACCCCGGAACCTCTCCCGGACGAAGGACCGGACGCCCCTCATCGTGCGGCTCGCCGCGGCGATCGTCGTCTTCGCCGCCGTGACCGTCGGCGCCGCACTCGTCAGCGCCTCCCTCTTCGAGGAGGCCAAACAGGAGCGCATCGCCGTCGAGGACAGTGGGGAGATCATCGTCGACTCCGTCTATTCCGACCGCATCGCCAGCGGTCTCGACGCCGACTACGATCGCACCCCCTACCAGCAGATCGCCGCCGGATTCGCCGAAGATCCCGTCTATGTCGACGACTACGCGGCCTGGTCGGTCACCGATGCCGACCTCGAGGCGATCCGCTCCGAGGTCGAGGGTCTCGACGATCCGATCTTCGTCGCGTTCCTCACGACCTCCGACCTCGACGCCGCCGACGGTGACCTCGACCTCGCTGCCGCCAGGATCAGCCGCGAGCTGCCGACGCAGACAGGGACGGTGCTCACCTTCGACAGCATCCTCGAGGGCAGCGCGGAGAAGGGCATCGACCGGGAGGTCTACCGGCACCAGCCGGACACCGACTTCGACGAGACCGTCTCCGGCGAGGCTCTCGCCTGGGTGCGCGCGCTCAAGACCGTCACCCCCGACGAGCCGTACACCGACACGGAGTACGTCGCCGACCCCGGGAACGAACAGGACCCCCGCGACCTCGCCTACCACCCCGGGTCCGCGATCGCCGGAGCGACCATCGGTCTGGTCCTCGGTGCTGGTGCGGCCGCCGTCGCCGTGCCGCTCATCGTCTGGATCCGTCAGCGCAGGGCAGGGCAGTCGCCGTCGGGGATGACGAAACCCGCCGAGAACCGGGCGCGAACGAAGGAGGGGAACAGGCGATGAGCACAACACCCCAGCAGATCGCCGAGGCACTCAAGGCCGATCCGTTCTGGATCGATCCCGCCCTCGCCGACACCCTCAACCCGACGCTCATCGACAAGGCGAAGACGACCGTCGACGGACTCGACTTCCCTGTCTACGTCATCGCCGTCGATGCCGACCGCGTCGATCGTGAGCAGCTCGAGCAGATCAAGGTGTTCCACGGCGGTGAAGGCGCCTACGTGATGATCAACGGCACCGAGGACCTCGCCGTCGACGAGACGTTCGCCGACACGGCCGAAAAGCTCGAGGTCATGGACCAGAACCTCAACGCCTCCGACGACTGGAACTACTCCACGCCCTCGACGACGAAGCTCAACATCCTCCTCGGGTACTATGCCGACCCGCAGGAGCGCACCGACACCGAGGCGGTCACCGGGCAGAACGTGCCCGGCACCGAGGTCATCTATGACAGCGGATCCGGGTCGTTCGCGCCGCTCTTCCTCGGCGCGGCGATCCTCGTCCTCGCGCTCGTCATCGCCGGTGTGTGGCTGGCGAAGTCAGCGCGGGAGCGCAAGCAGGACCGCGAGCGGGAGCATGCCTTCACACTGCCGTCCCGGCTCCTCAACCGTGTCGACTCTCTCCAGCGCAATGCGCTGCGGGACTCCATCAGCGGCGAGACGGCCGAGCTCGCCGAATCGCTCGGGCGCCTGCAGACCGCCGACCTCGATGCTGCCGGTGCCGACCGGGTCGAGCGGGCCCTCGACGCCTACCAGATGGCCCGCCGCATCGTCGATGACGAGGCTGCGACGCGACTCGACCTCGCCGGCGCGATGGTCCTCATCCGGCAGGCCGGACATGAGATCGCCGAGGCGGGCCGCAGTCCGAGGAAGCGCGGGGTCCGCAGGTCGACCGTGCCGCAGAGCCTGTGTACGATCAATCCGCTCCACGGCGAAGCGCAGACGACGTCGCGCGTCGACGCCGACGGCCCGAGCGTGCGGGTGCCCGTGTGCCGGGCGTGCGGTGACGATCTGCGTGCCGGCCGCGAACTCCGGTGGATCTTCGACGGTGACACCCCCTACGTCGAGGGGAACAGCGTGTGGTCGCGCACGCTCTTCGGTGCGATCGGCGGCGATCTCGTCACCGCCCTCCACCGCGAGCGCCCCGACCGCGACTGAGCCGCACCCGAGCCGCCGGAGTTCCGGACGGCACACTCCACTCCACTCCTGTGCGCCAGAAGTTCCGGACGCGGAGTGTCGATATTGCTCGCGCGAATCGACACTTTGCGTCCTGGAGTCGCTGTGAGGGTCCGCCCCGCCGGCCCGGCCCGCACCGTCGCACCAGCCATCAGCCGCCCCCAGAAGCGCGCGCCGGCTCGCCGCCTCGCCGCGCCTCAGGTCTGGGGGAGCGTGATCTCCCTGGGGATCGTGCGGTCATGGTCACCGGGCATCGCACGGGAGGGCAGGGTCACCTCGGCGTCGGGCCCGTGCTCATGCTCCTGGGCCTCGTCCCAGGCGTCCTCATCGTCGGCGCCGAAGCCTCCGGTCGCCAGATCGGCGCCCTCGTACGGCTCATCGGCTCCCGGGCTCTGATTCGGCACCGACGCGAGCCGGAAGCCGTCGAGGTCGGCGACCTGCCGCTCGACGAACGCCCGGTCGACCGGCACCCCGTGTCCGGGGACGAAGACCGTCGCCTGCGGGAACGCGAGGAGGGCGTGGAGGCTCTCGACCCAGTGGCTCAGCGACGCGTCGCTGCCGGCCTGCGGGGGAGCGCCCTCCTCGATGAGGTCGCCGGTGAAGACGACACCTGACTCGGGGAGGCTGACGACGACGTCGGCCGTGGAGTGTCCGCCGAGCACGGAGAGTTCGACTAGGGCTTCGCCGAGGTCGATCGTCGTGGGCGACTCACCCGCCTCGGCGATGGGGGTGACCTCGACGAGGAGGTCGCCGGGATCCTCGGGCAGCTCCCGGGTGAACGCGGCGGTGTCGGGATTCGACCGCAGCGCGTCGAGGGCGATCCACGTGCTCGCGGCCTGGTCCGCGGCGAACGCGGGGGAGGCGAAGACCCGGTCGATGCCGGCGTCGACGAGGGCCGCCGCACCGAGGTAGTGGTCCCAATGATCATGGGTGATGACGAGGTCGATGGGATTGGCGACGCCGTTGGCCTCGCGGCTGATCTCGGCCGCACGCGCGGCAAGCGCACCTGCCGCCGTGGGGCCGGGGCCGGCGTCGACGATGAGACTGCGATCGGCGCCGGTGATGATCCCGCAGTTGACGGCGGCCGGGTCGAAGGTGAGCACGGTGATGGTCGTCATGGGCACAGTCTAGGACCGGTCGGACGCCGCGAGCGGGAGGCGGTGGAATAGGATCGCTGATGCGGGGCGGCGTCCCCGCTCACCGACCACGGACAAGGAGATCGATGGAGATCACCCGCATCCTCGCAGGAACCCTGCCCGCTGAGCGGATCGACGCGACCGTCGCCGAGGTGGTCGCCTTCGACCGGATCATCAACGCCGACTCCGGGATGGGCGAGGATTTCGATCCGTTGCCCGCGGAGGTGCGGAAGCGACTGACCCAGCCGACCGACTACACGACGAACGAGTTCTGGCTCGGCCGCCTCGGCGGACGGATCGTCGCGAAGGGCATCGCCTATCTCGATCTCAAGGACAACCTCAACGGCGCGGAGATCCATGTCTCCGTCCACCCCGAGCACCGGCGGCGGGGACTCGGCGGCGAGCTCCTCGGCGTTGTCGAGGCGGATCTGCGCGCGGACGGGCGGACCCGGCTGACGAGCTTCAACGAGGTTCCCGCGACCGTGGTTGCCGCGGATCTTCGGGGTGCGCGGATCGCGGCGGCCTCCGGGGCCGGGTCGCTTCCGGCGGACCTGGCTGATGTCGCGTTCGCCCGCGCTCACGGGTACTCGCTGCGGCAGATCGAGAGGTGCGCGATCGCCCGACTCCGGCCACCGGAGCACGATGGTGCTGCCGAACCTGACGACGGCTATGAGATCCTCACCTGGTCGGGGCCGGTGCCCGAGGAGCACCTCGACGCGCTCGCCGTCGTCCATCGGGCGATGTCGACGGACATACCGGGGGCCGCCGACCTCGAAGAGGAGGAGTTCTGGGATGCCGAGCGCGTGCGTGCGCTCGATCGGCAGCGCGCGGACGCGGGGGAGCGGATGCACACCGCCCTTGCCGTGCGGCGCCCCGGCCGGCGCGACGCCGATCCCACCGATCACGGGACGCCCCCGGAGTATGAAATCGCCGGATACACCGAGGTGGCCCATTTCGACGACCGCCCTGCCGTCGCCTCGCAGGGTGGGACCCTCGTGCTGCGCGATCACCGCGGGCACGGGCTCGGGGCGAGGCTCAAGCAGGCCAACCATGCGCAGCTGCTGCGGTCGAGTCCGGTTGAGCGCGTTTACACGTGGAATGCCGTGGAGAACGCCTGGATGCTCGCGATCAATGACCGGGCTGGCTTCGCGACGTTCGCATGGACCGGAGTGTGGAAGAAGGAGCTGCCGGCGACCGCCTCGGCGGGGGAGTGAACCACGCGGAAAGAATGCTTGCGTGACTTGACCGAATGCTATAAGCTTGATATTTGCGTTGCTGTGCCTGTGGCGTGCCTTCATATAGCGGGGGGCAGGTCAGTTCCACTCCAGTGAACCACGTTGTCGCCCGGTGTCGAAATCGACACACCCGGGGATCGGCAGCCGGTGAGCGAGTGGGGTAGCGACGTATCAATTGGTGAAGCACTCGGAAGGATCCCATTGGCCGCCGCCAACGATAACACCAGGACCGCTAATCCCCCCAAGAGAATCTCATTCGCGAAGATCCGCGAACCGCTTGAGGTTCCCGACCTGCTCGGACTCCAGACCGACAGCTTCGACTGGCTCATCGGATCGGAAGCGTGGCAGGACCGCGTCGCCGAAGCCATCGAAATCGGAGACGACTCCGTCGCGACCACGTCCGGTCTCGAGGACATCTTCGAAGAGATCTCACCGATCGAGGACTTCGGTGGATCGATGTCGCTGTCGTTCCGTGAGCACAGGTTCGAAGCTCCCAAGTACTCGATCGACGAGTGCAAGGAACGCGACATGACCTACTCGGCGCCGCTCTACGTGACCGCTGAGTTCATGAACAACAACACCGGCGAGATCAAGAGCCAGACCGTCTTCATGGGCGACTTCCCGCTCATGACCGACAAGGGCACGTTCATCGTCAACGGCACCGAGCGCGTCGTCGTCTCGCAGCTCGTCCGCTCGCCCGGCGCCTACTTCGAGTCGAGCGTCGACAAGACCACGGACAAGGACATCTTCTCCGCGAAGATCATCCCCTCCCGCGGTGCCTGGCTCGAGTTCGAGGTCGACAAGCGCGACCAGGTCGGCGTCCGCCTCGACCGCAAGCGCAAGCAGTCGGTCACCGTCCTGCTCAAGGCCCTCGGCTGGACCGAGTCGAAGATCCTCGAGGAGTTCGGCGAGTTCGAGTCGATCCGCGAGACCCTCGCGAAGGACACCGTCTCGACGCAGGAAGAGGCCCTGCTCGACATCTACAAGAAGCTGCGTCCGGCAGAGCCGGCGACCGCCGAGGCCGCCCGCAACCTGCTCAACAACCTCTACTTCAACCCGAAGCGCTACGACCTGGCCAAGGTCGGCCGCTACAAGGTCAACCGCAAGCTCGGCGTCGACGCTCCGCTGTCGGATTCCGTGCTCTCCGTCGACGACGTCGTCGCCACCATCCGCTACCTCGTCTCGCTCCACGCCGGTGTCGAGACGACGAAGGGTGTGCGCGACGGCGAGGAGATCGAGCTGCGCGTCAAGCTCGACGACATCGACCACTTCGGCAACCGCCGCATCCGCGCGGTCGGCGAGCTCATCGAGAACCAGGTCCGCACGGGTCTGTCCCGCATGGAGCGCGTCGTGCGCGAGCGCATGACGACCCAGGACGTCGAGGCGATCACGCCGCAGACGCTCATCAACATCCGTCCCGTCGTGGCCGCGATCAAGGAGTTCTTCGGAACCTCGCAGCTGTCGCAGTTCATGGATCAGAACAACCCGCTCGCGGGTCTGACCCACAAGCGCCGCCTCTCGGCGCTGGGCCCCGGTGGTCTCTCCCGCGACCGCGCGGCGATGGAAGTCCGTGACGTCCACCCGTCGCACTACGGCCGCATGTGCCCGATCGAGACCCCCGAGGGTCCGAACATCGGCCTCATCGGCTCGCTCGCCTCGTACGCGCGGATCAACCCGTTCGGCTTCATCGAGACCCCGTACCGCAAGGTCGTCGACGGTGTCGTCACCGACGAGACCGAGTACCTCACCGCCGATGACGAGCTCGACTACAACATCGCGCAGGCCAACGCTCCGCTGACCGACGATCAGCGCTTCGCGGAAGAGGAAGTCCTCGCCCGTCCGAAGGGCGGCGGCGGCGAAGCCGAGCTCGTGCTCCGCGACCAGATCGACTTCATGGACGTCTCCGCACGTCAGATGGTGTCGGTCGCCTCGGCGCTCATCCCGTTCCTCGAGCACGACGACGCCAACCGCGCCCTCATGGGTGCGAACATGCAGCGTCAGGCCGTGCCGCTGGTCATGTCCGAGGCTCCCGTCGTGGGCACCGGCATGGAGTACCGCGCCGCGGTCGACGCCGGTGACGTCATCGTCGCCGAGAAGTCGGGCGTCGTCACCGAGGTGTCGGCTGACTTCGTCACCGTCCTCGCCGACGACGGCACGCAGCAGACCTACCGGGCCTCGAAGTTCAAGCGCTCGAACCACGGCACGTCGTACAACCAGCGCATCATCGTCGACGAGGGAGACCGCGTCGAGGTCGGTGCGGTGCTCGCCGACGGACCCTCGACCGAGGGCGGAGAGATGGCTCTCGGCAAGAACCTCCTCGTCGCGTTCATGTCGTGGGAGGGCTACAACTTCGAGGATGCGATCATCCTCTCGCAGCGCCTGGTCCAGGACGACGTCCTCTCCTCGATCCACATCGAGGAGCATGAGGTCGACGCCCGCGACACGAAGCTCGGCGCCGAGGAGATCACCCGGGACATCCCGAACATCTCGCCCGACGCTCTGGCCGACCTCGACGATCGCGGCATCATCCGCATCGGCGCCGAGGTCACCGACGGCGACATCCTCGTCGGCAAGGTCACCCCGAAGGGCGAGACCGAGCTGACCCCGGAGGAGCGTCTGCTCCGGGCGATCTTCGGTGAGAAGTCCCGTGAGGTCCGCGACACCTCGCTGCGCGTGCCCCACGGCGAGATCGGCACCGTCATCGGTGTGCGCGTCTTCGACCGTGAGGACGACGACGAGCTCTCGCCCGGCGTCAACCAGATGGTCCGCGTCTACGTCGCCCAGCGACGCAAGATCACGATCGGTGACAAGATGGCCGGCCGCCACGGCAACAAGGGCGTCATCTCGACGATCCTGCCGGTCGAGGACATGCCGTTCCTCGCCGACGGCACCCCCGTCGACGTCATCCTCAACCCGCACGGTGTTCCGCGTCGTATGAACATCGGACAGGTCTTCGAGATCCACCTCGGATGGATCTCCAAGCAGGGGTGGAAGATCGAGGGCAGCCCCGAGTGGGCCGAGGAGCTTCCGCAGCTCGCCCGCGAAGCCGAGCCGGGCACCAACCTGGCCACCCCGGTCTTCGACGGTGCGCACGAGCAGGAGCTGCGCGGACTGCTCGACGCGACGACCCCGAACCGCGACGGAGATCGACTCATCGACTCCTCGGGCAAGGCCCAGCTGTTCGACGGTCGCTCCGGTGAGCCGTTCCCGTACCCGATCTCCGTCGGATACATGTACATGCTCAAGCTCCACCACCTCGTCGACGACAAGATCCACGCGCGCTCGACCGGTCCGTACTCGATGATCACCCAGCAGCCGCTGGGCGGTAAGGCGCAGTTCGGCGGTCAGCGCTTCGGTGAGATGGAAGTGTGGGCCCTCGAGGCCTACGGTGCGGCGTACACGCTGCAGGAGCTGCTGACCATCAAGTCCGATGACATCCCGGGCCGTGTCAAGGTCTACGAAGCCATCGTCAAGGGTGAGAACCTGCCCGATCCGGGAATCCCCGAGTCGTTCAAGGTCCTCATCAAGGAGATGCAGTCGCTGTGCCTCAACGTCGAAGTCCTGTCGTCCGACGGCGGCCAGGTCGAGATGCGCGACTCGGAGGACGAGGTCTACCGGGCAGCTGAAGAGCTCGGCATCGACCTGTCCTACCGCGAAGCCCAGACCGTAGAAGAAGTCTGAGCACTTCCACTTCAACCGACACAGATTTTCGATGAGCCTCGAGCTCATCACCAGGAAAGAGGATTTACGTGCCTGACGTCAATTACTTCGATGAGCTGCGGATCGGTCTCGCCACCGCCGATGACATCCGCGGTTGGTCGCACGGTGAGGTCAAGAAGCCGGAGACCATCAACTACCGCACCCTGAAGCCGGAGAAGGACGGACTCTTCTGCGAGAAGATCTTCGGCCCCACCCGTGACTGGGAGTGCGCCTGCGGCAAGTACAAGCGCGTGCGCTTCAAGGGGATCATCTGCGAGCGCTGCGGCGTCGAGGTGACCCGTGCCAAGGTGCGCCGTGAGCGCATGGGCCACATCGAGCTCGCCGCTCCCGTCACCCACATCTGGTACTTCAAGGGCGTTCCCTCGCGCTTGGGCTACCTGCTCGATCTCGCGCCGAAGGACCTCGAGAAGGTCATCTACTTCGCCGCGTACATGATCACCTCTGTCGACGAGGAGTCCCGTCACCGGGATCTGCCGAGCCTGCAGAACAAGATCGACGTCGAGAAGCAGCAGATCGGCGACCGCCGTGACGCCGACATCGACCGTCGGGCCAAGAAGCTCGAAGAGGACCTCGCGGCCCTCGAAGCCGACGGCGGAACCGCGCAGGCCAAGAAGAAGCTGCGCGACGTCGCCGACAAGGAGATGGACAAGCTGCGCAAGAACGCCGATCGCGAGATCGACCGCCTTGAGCAGGTGTGGGACCGGTTCAAGAACCTCAAGGTCAACGACCTCGAAGGTGACGAGAGCCTCTACCGCGAGATGTTCGCCCGCTTCGGCCTCTACTTCACGGGTGCCATGGGCGCCGAGGCGATCCAGAAGCGCCTGCTCGACTTCGACCTCGAGGCCGAAGCCGAGAAGCTGCGCGAGCTCATCAACACCGGCAAGGGACAGCGCAAGACCCGTGCGCTCAAGCGCCTCAAGGTCGTCAACGCGTTCCTCACCACGGACAACAACCCCGAGGGCATGGTCCTCGACGTCGTCCCGGTGATCCCGCCGGAGCTGCGTCCGATGGTCCAGCTCGACGGTGGCCGCTTCGCGACCTCGGATCTCAACGATCTCTACCGTCGCGTCATCAACCGCAACAACCGCCTCAAGCGCCTGCTCGACCTCGGTGCTCCCGAGATCATCGTCAACAACGAGAAGCGGATGCTCCAGGAAGCCGTCGACTCGCTGTTCGACAACGGTCGTCGCGGTCGTCCCGTGACCGGACCGGGCAACCGCCCGCTCAAGTCGCTGTCGGACATGCTCAAGGGCAAGCAGGGCCGGTTCCGTCAGAACCTGCTCGGCAAGCGCGTCGACTACTCGGGCCGTTCGGTCATCGTCGTCGGTCCGCAGCTCAGCCTCCACCAGGCGGGTCTGCCGAAGACGATGGCGCTCGAGCTGTTCAAGCCGTTCGTCATGAAGCGCCTGGTCGATCTCAACCACGCGCAGAACATCAAGTCGGCCAAGCGCATGGTCGAGCGTCAGCACCCGCAGGTGTGGGACGTGCTCGAAGAGGTCATCACCGAACACCCGGTGCTCCTCAACCGCGCACCGACCCTGCACCGTCTGGGCATCCAGGCGTTCGAACCGCAGCTCATCGAGGGCAAGGCCATCCAGCTGCATCCGCTCGTGTGCTCGGCGTTCAACGCCGACTTCGACGGTGACCAGATGGCCGTCCACCTGCCGCTGAGCCCCGAGGCGCAGGCCGAGGCCCGCATCCTCATGCTCTCGGCCAACAACATCCTCAAGCCCTCCGACGGCAAGCCCGTGACCATGCCCTCCCAGGACATGATCATCGGTCTGTACCACCTCACCTCGGAGCGCAGGGGACTCGCCGGTGAGGGCCGGTCGTTCTCCAGCCTCGGCGAAGCCATCATGGCCTTCGACCACGGCGAGCTCGACCTCGGTTCGGCTGTGACGATCCGTCTCGAGAACGTCGTTCCCGGGACCGATCTCGACGTTCCCGAGGGCTGGGAGCCGGGCACGCCGCTCGACGTGGAGACCACGCTGGGCCGCGCGCTGTTCAACGACTACCTGCCCGCGGACTACACCTACGTGAACTCGACGATCGACAAGAAGGCGCTGAGCCGGATCGTCAACCACCTCGCGGAGGAGTACCCGAAGGTCGAGGTCGCGCACACGCTCGACAACTTCAAGTCCGGCGGCTTCCACTGGGCGACGCGCTCGGGCATCACCGTGGCGATGTCCGATGTCGTCTCACCCGAGGCGAAGACGGAGATCCTCGAGAACGCCGAGGCGCTCGACACGAAGGTCCAGCAGCAGTACGAACTCGGTGCGCTCACCGATGACGAGCGCCGCAATGAGCTCGTCAAGCTGTGGACCGAGACCACCGAGAAGGTCGACCAGGTCATGCGGACGAACTTCCCGGAGGAGAACTCGGTGCTCCGCCTCGTCGAGTCCGGTGCGTCCGGTAACTGGATGCAGGTCCGTCAGCTCGCCGGTATGCGCGGTCTGGTGACGAACCCGAAGGGTGAGATCATCCCGCGTCCGATCACCTCGAACTACCGCGAGGGCCTGTCGGTGCTCGAGTACTTCATCGCCTCCCACGGTGCCCGCAAGGGCCTCGCGGACACGGCGCTGCGTACCGCTGACTCCGGCTACCTGACCCGTCGCCTCGTCGACGTGTCGCAGGACGTCATCATCCGCACCCAGGACACGGATTCGACCAAGGGCATCACCCTGCCCGTGGCCGAGCGTGACCACGAGGGCAACCTCGTGCCCCACGAGTACGTCGAGACGAGCCTCTACGGTCGTCTCACCGTCTCCGATGTCACGGATGCCGACGGCAACGTCATCGTTCCGGCGAAGACCGATGTCACGGCGGATGTCATCGACACCCTCGTGGCCGCCGGCGTCGAAGAGCTCAAGGTCTACTCGGTGCTCACCGCGGATTCGGACACGCAGATCTCGGCGATGCACTACGGCCGTTCGATGGCCACCGGCAAGCTCGTCGACATCGGCGAGGCGATCGGCACCGTCGCGGCTCAGTCGATCGGCGAGCCCGGCACCCAGCTGACGATGCGCACCTTCCACACCGGTGGTGTGGCGGCGTCCTCGGGTGACATCACCCAGGGTCTGCCCCGTGTCACCGAGCTCTTCGAGGCTCGCACCCCGAAGGGCTTCGCCCCGATCGCCGAGGCGACCGGTCGTGCGAAGATCGACGACAGTCGCAAGACCCGCTTCGTCGTCATCACCCCCGATGACGGCAGCGACGAGATCGAGCACGCAGTCTCCAAGCGTGCCCGCCTCCTCGTCGAGGACGGTCAGCACGTCAAGGCGGGCGAACAGCTCGTCGTCGGCGCGGTCGACCCGAAGCAGGTGCTGCGCATCCGCGGTCGTCGTGAGGCCGAGCGCTTCCTCGTCGAGCAGGTGCAGAAGGTGTACCGCTCGCAGGGCGTGGGCATCCACGACAAGCACATCGAGGTCATCGTGCGCCAGATGCTGCGTCGCGTCACCGTCATCGAGTCGGGCGACACGAACCTGCTGCCCGGCGAGCTCGTCGACCGCGGGCGCTACCAGGCGGAGAACCGTCGCGTGGTCGCCGAAGGCGGTCAGCCCGCCTCGGCGCGTGATGAGCTCATGGGCATCACGAAGGCCTCGCTGGCGACCGAGTCGTGGCTCTCGGCTGCGTCCTTCCAGGAGACGACGCGCGTCCTCACCGAGGCCGCGATGGAAGGCAAGTCGGACACGCTCATGGGCCTGAAGGAGAACGTCATCCTCGGTAAGCTCATCCCGGCCGGCACCGGTCTCCAGACGCACCGCAACATCGTTGTGGAGCCGACGGAGGAGGCGAAGGCGGAGATGTTCACCAACAGCTACGGTGACTTCTACGCGGGCATCGGATCCGACTCCGGTTCCGCCATCCCGCTCGAGGACTACGACTACGGCGCTTTCAGCTGAGTCGGCACTGAGCTGCCGGTCTCCGGTCGGCTGAGTCGCTGAGGCGGCGCAGTCGGTCCGAGCGCAGTGAGAAGGGGCACCCACCGATCCGGTGGGTGCCCCTTCTGCATGCCTGCGACACGCCCTGTGCCGATTGGGTCTGTACGCCGGATGTGTCTGTGGGCCGAAAGTCGTTGTGCGGGCAACCAGTCGATGGGCAGAATGACTTTTCGCAGGCAGTACGTGCGTGTCGCGAACTTCTCGCCGGCAGAAACACTTTCAGCAGGCCGACACACTTCTGCCCGCCGGACTCGCTTCTTGCTGGCCGCCACACTTCTGGCCACCGGACGCGCTTCTTGCCGGCACTCGCTCCCGACACGCCCTGCGCCGGATGTGTCTGTGGGCCGAAAGTCGTTGTGCAGGCAACCAGTCGATGGGCAGAACGACTTTTCGCAGGCAAGGCGTGCGTGGCGCGAACTTCTCGCCGGCAGAAACACTATCAGCAGGCTGACACACTTCTGGCCGCCGCCGGCACGCGCAGGCACCACGCCCCGATGCTGCGAACACCCGCCCGGAGAGACTCCGCAGGCGGCGCCCCGCAGTCTGCGCCAGGTTGAGGGTGGAAATCGCGCCGGAATCACCACCAATTTGGCGCGAAATCACCATCGACCCGGCGCAGAATCACCACCGCCCCGGCGCAGCAGCACCGCAGACCCTCAGCCGAAGAGGACCTGCGCCTCTTCCCACCGGTCCAGCGGCACGGTCTTGAGGCTGTCGACGGCCGAGGCCATCTCGACGGCGACGATGTCGGTGCCCTTGAGGCTCGCCATCTTGCCCCACTGCTCGTCGTGGGCGAGGTCGGCCGCAGCCATTCCCAGTCGCGTCGAGAGCACCCGGTCGTACGCGGTGGGGGAGCCGCCGCGCTGCAGGTGGCCGAGGATCGTCGCGCGGGTCTCGATGCCCGTCTGCTCCTCGATGAGCGGCGCGAGGTAGTTGGCGATGCCGCCGAGTCGGGCCCGGCCGCGCGAGTCGACTCCGCGGTCGGCGATCTGCTCGTCGAGGCCCTCGGGCACGAAGCCCTCGGCGACGACGACGATCGGGGCGCGTCCGCGATCCCGCGCCGAGGTCACCCACTGCCCGATCTGGCCCATCGACACCGGGAACTCCGGCATGAGGATCGCGTGCGCCCCGCCGGCCATGCCCGAGTGGAGGGCGATCCAGCCGACGTTGCGGCCCATCACCTCGATGACCATGCACCGGTGGTGGGACTCCGCAGTGGTGCGCAGACGGTCGATCGCCTCGGTGGCAATCGACTGGGCGGTGTCGAAGCCGAACGTGTAGTCGGTGTTGTCGAGGTCGTTGTCGATCGTCTTCGGCACGCCGACGATGTTGATCCCCTCCTCCTCGACGAGGCGGGAGGCCCCCGAGAGCGTCCCCTCACCGCCGATCGCGACGATCGCGTCGATGTCGTGCGCGGCGAGCACCTCCCGCATCCGTGCGGGACCCCCGTCCTCGTAGGGGTGGGTGCGCGAGGTGCCGAGGATCGTGCCGCCGCGTCCGGAGAGGCCGCGGACGTCGAGCATCGACATCTCGAACATGTCGTCCTCGAGCAGTCCCCGCCAGCCGTCGCGGATGCCGACGAAGGACGAGCCGTGCGAACGGATGCCCTTGCGGACGATGCCGCGGATGACGGCGTTGAGGCCGGGGCTGTCGCCGCCGGAGGTGAGGATTCCGATTCTCATGTCAGCTGTCCCTGGTCCTTTCCTCGGTAGCCTTTGGCCAAGTGCACGTCGTGGCCGGCCATGAGCGAGAACCCCTTGAGCACGACGGTGCCGTTCGAGCCGTCGCCCCTGGCCGACTGCCGGATCTCGTTGCCGGCCATGATGTTGATCGTCTCGTCTCTGATCTGCACGCCCGGCGGCACATAGATGTCGTTGCCCGCCCACATCGAATACGCGACGAGTTCGACGGTGACGCCGGGACCCATGACCTCGGTGAGGTCGATGTTGTCCCCGCCCATGAGCGCAAACGTCGTCACCTCGGCAGTGCCCGCGGGGACGTCGATCTCCCGCCCGGACATGATCGCCACCGAGTTCACGGGGCTCGCGGAACCCGGCGGGGCCGTCGGCGAGAGCGGCGCGGGTGCGTTGCGCGGCACGATCTGGGCGCCTGGGGTCGTCCCGCCCGTCTGTCGCTCGAGGCGGAGGTGGAGTTCGCGTCCTTCGGGCAGGTCGACGATGAGCGGAGCGAGCTCGTGGAGGTACTTCGCCCGGATCGCCTCGTCCTGCCGCTCGGCGGTCTCATCGGGGTCGAGGCGACCGCTGCTCACCGCCTCGGTGATGACGGCGAGGACGGCGTCGCGGTCGGCATCGGAGGCCCGAATCCTCGGGCGGGACGGTGGTTCGAGCTGTTCGTCGGGCATGGTCCCCAGTGTAGCGGCGGACACACTGCCTGGCCGGGACACGACGAAGGCGGTGCCCCGATAACGGGACACCGCCTTCTCACCTCTCCTCACAGAGCAGGTCATCCTCGCCGAGGCGGCTCACCACGGCGAGGAGAGACTGGTCTCAGCGCTTGAGGTCGTAGCGGTCGGCCTCGACCACCTTCGACCAGGCATTGACGAAGTCGTTGACGAACTTCTCCTTCGCATCGTCGGAGGCGTAGACCTCGGCGATCGCCCGCAGCTCGGAGTTCGACCCGAAGAGGAGGTCGACGCGGCTGCCCGACCACAGCTTCTCACCGGTCGGGGAGAAGGACTCGTAGAGGTTGGTCGTCGCCGAATCGCCGACGGCCTTCCACGTGTTGCCGAGTTCGAGGAGGTTGACGAAGAAGTCGTTCGTCAGCTCGCCCTTGCGGTCGGTGAACACGCCGAGTTCGGAGTCCTCGTGGTTCGCCCCGAGGACGCGGAGTCCGCCGATGAGGACCGTGAGCTCAGAGGTGGTGAGACCGAGCAGGCTCGCCTGGTCGAGGAGAAGGTACTCGGCGGCCAGCGGCAGACCCGGGGTGAGGTAGTTGCGGAAGCCGTCATGGGTCGGCTCGAGGTAGGAGAAGGACTCGACGTCCGTCTGCTCCTGCGAGGCGTCCCCGCGTCCGGTCGACACGGGCACGGTGACGTCGAAGCCCGCGGCCGCAGCGGCGGTCTCGACGCCGACGGCGCCGGCGATCGCGACGACATCGGCGAAGGAGGCGCCGGTCTCAGCGGCGATGCGCTCGAGCACACCGATCACCTCGGCGAGCTTGGCCGGCTCATTGGCCGTCCAGTTCCGCTGGGGTTCGAGGCGCAGGCGACCGCCGTTGACGCCGCCGCGCATGTCGGAGACGCGGTGCGAGGACGCTGCAGCCCACGTCGTCGACACGAGCTGGGAGACGCTGAGGCCGGAGTTGCGCACGGCGGCCTTGACGAGTTCGACCTCGCCGTTGTTGAGCGGGGTGCCCGCCGGGATCGGATCCTGCCAGATGAGGTCCTCGTTCGGCACCTCGGGTCCGAGGTAGCGGGTCGCGGGTCCCATGTCGCGGTGCGTGAGCTTGAACCACGCGCGGGCGAACGCATCCTCGAACGCCTTCTGATCGTCCTTGAAGCGACGCGAGATCTTCTCGTAGGCCGGGTCGAAGCGTAGCGAGAGGTCGGTCGTGAGCATGCGGGGCTCACGGCGTCCCTCACCCTGGGCCATCGGCACCATGTCATCGCCGCCGCCGTCGACCGGACGCCACTGGATGTGGCCGCCCTCGTTCTCGAACTTCTCCCACTCGTACGCGAAGAGGATGTGGAAGAACTCGTTGTCCCAGCGGGTCGGGTGGTAGGTCCACGTGACCTCGATGCCGCTGCCGATCGCGTCGTTGCCCGAACCGGTGCCGAAGTCGGACTTCCAGCCCAGGCCCTGCTCCTCGAGGGCACCGGCTTCCGGGTCGGGGCCCTTGTGGCTCTCGGGTCCGGCGCCGTGGGTCTTGCCGAAGGTGTGGCCGCCGGCGATGAGGGCGACGGTCTCCTCGTCGTTCATCGCCATCCGCCCGAAGGTCTCACGGATGTCAGCGGCGGCCTTGACCGGGTCGGGTTCGCCCTCGGGGCCTTCGGGGTTGACGTAGATGAGGCCCATCGTCGTCGCCGCGAGCGGCTTCTGCAGTTCACGATTGCCCGCGTAGCGCTTGTCGGTGCCGAGCCATTCGGTCTCCGAACCCCAGTAGACGTCGTTGTCGGGCTCCCACACGTCGGCGCGACCGCCGGCGAAGCCGAAGGTCGTGAATCCCATCTGCTCGAGGGCGACATTGCCCGCGAGGATGAAGAGGTCGGCCCACGAGATCTTCTTCCCGTACTTCTTCTTCACCGGCCACAGGAGGCGGCGGGCCTTGTCGAGTCCGACATTGTCCGGCCACGAGTTGAGCGGCGCGAAGCGCTGCTGGCCCTCACCGCCGCCGCCGCGGCCGTCCTGGACGCGGTAGGTGCCGGCGGAGTGCCAGGCCATGCGGATCATGAACGGACCGTAGTTGCCGAAGTCAGCCGGCCACCAGTCCTCGCTCGTCGTCAGCAGCGCGGCGAGGTCGGCCTTGAGCCCGTCGTAGTCGAGGCTGGAGAACTCCGCCGCGTAGTCGAAGTCGGCGTCCATCGGGTCGCGGGCGGGCTGGTTCTTCGCGAGGATCTTGAGGTTGAGCCGGTTGGGCCACCACTGGGCGTTGGCGTCGCCCTGCAGGGGAGTGGTCAGCGATCCGGGTTCGGTCGTCGGGTTGGCACCCGCGGTCGTGTGGACGACTGGGCAGCCGCCTGCAGTGGAGGTGTCGGTCATGGTGTTCCTTTCGGTGTCGAGCCCCGGTCGGGCTCAGCTGATGGCGACGGAAGGGCGCGGCGAGAGCGCCTCCCGGCTCAGACGACAGAGGGCAGCCGGTGTTCGGGCTCCGGCTCGGCACTGCGGCGGGCGCAGTCCGGACACAGACCCCAGAACGTCACCTCGGCCTCGTCGATGACGAAACCGTGATCGTGTGACGGGGTCAGGCACGGTGCCTGACCGACCGTGCAGTCGATGTCGACGATCCGGCTGCACTCCCGGCACACGAGGTGATGATGGTTGTCGCCGATGCGCCGCTCGTACCGGGCGACGGACCCGGACGGTTGGATGCAGCGGAGGAGACCCGCCTCGGTGAGGGTGTGGAGTGAGTCGTAGACGGCCTGATGGGAGACCTCGGGGAGGTCCTCCCTGACCGCGCGGATGACGGTCTCGGTGTCGGCGTGGGGATGGGCGTCCACCGCTGCCAGCACCGCGACTCTCTGCTTCGTCACGCGCAGGGAGCTGGTCCGCAGGATCGCGGAATAGTTCCCTGTCGGCGCCTGTTGTTCCTCTGTCACCCTTTCACCCTTGCATGGTTTTCTTGAATGAGTCAAGGAAGCGAGCCTGCTTCTTCGTGACCTGCGTCTCTCCTCCCGGGGACGGTCGGGCGGAGCAGGATACGCCGCTTCCGGCGATTTTGACCGGAGGCTCGCGCACGCGATATTCTGGGAGGCGACTGATTGTGTTATCTGCGTCGTCGAACGATCATGCCAGGTGTGTTGTGAGACCTGGATCCCGTGTGAATGCGACCGGCGCAGGCCGCCCGACCGAGCAGAACTCTGCGCGCGCGTGTCCTTGCGACACTCCCGACCGCAGGGTGTGTGAGGCCGCGTGGTTACTGGCATCGGGAGTCAAGCTTCACCCGGTGTTCAGTCGGATATGTCCCACGGTTCACAAACGCGACCTGCGTCGCGGCCGATGTGGGAATTAGGTTCATCGAGAAGCAATGGAGAACGCTTAGTGCCGACAATCCAGCAGCTCGTCCGCAAAGGACGGCATAACAAATCCGCAGGGTCCGACGCCCCTGCCCTGAAGGGCAGCCCCCAGCGTCGCGGCGTGTGCACCCGTGTGTACACCACCACCCCCAAGAAGCCGAACTCGGCTCTTCGCAAGGTCGCTCGTGTCAAGCTCTCGAGCCAGATCGAAGTGACCGCGTACATCCCCGGTGAGGGACACAACCTGCAGGAGCACTCGATCGTGCTCGTGCGCGGTGGCCGTGTCAAGGACCTTCCGGGTGTGCGCTACCGGATCGTGCGCGGTTCGCTCGACACCCAGGGTGTCAAGGGCCGTCAGCAGGCCCGCAGCAAGTACGGAGCGAAGAGGGAGAAGAAGTAATGCCGCGCAAAGGTCCTGCACCGAAGCGACCGATCGTCGTCGACCCCGTCTTCAACTCGCCGCTCGTCACGCAGCTGATCAACAAGATCCTGCTCGACGGCAAGCGCTCGACTGCCGAGCGCATCGTCTACGGTGCCCTCGAGGGCACCCGCGAGAAGAACGGCAACGACCCGGTTGCCAACCTCAAGAAGGCTCTCGACAACATTCGCCCGTCCCTCGAGGTCCGCTCCCGCCGCGTCGGCGGTGCGACCTACCAGGTGCCGGTCGACGTCCGTCCTGCTCGTTCGACGACCCTGGCACTGCGCTGGCTCGTGGGCTACGCCCGCCAGCGCCGTGAGAAGACGATGACCGAGCGTCTCATGAATGAGATCCTCGACGCGGGCAACGGCCTCGGTGCCGCTGTCAAGCGCCGTGAGGACACCCACAAGATGGCCGAGTCCAACAAGGCCTTCGCCCACTACCGCTGGTGATCGTCGCCCTTGCCGCCCGATCGGTCTGCTGCGCAGATCGGTCGGGAGGGAAGGGACTGCGGTCAAGTCATCGATTGAGAGAGAGACACCGTGGCACTTGACGTGCTCACCGACCTGAACAAGGTCCGCAATATCGGCATCATGGCCCACATCGATGCCGGTAAGACCACTACGACCGAACGCATCCTGTTCTACACCGGTGTGAACTACAAGATCGGCGAGACCCACGACGGTGCCTCGACGATGGACTGGATGGAGCAGGAGCAGGAGCGCGGCATCACGATCACGTCGGCCGCGACGACCTGCTACTGGCACGATTACCAGATCAACATCATCGACACCCCGGGACACGTCGACTTCACCGTCGAGGTGGAGCGCTCGCTCCGCGTCCTCGATGGCGCCGTCGCCGTGTTCGACGGCAAGGAAGGCGTTGAGCCGCAGTCCGAGACCGTGTGGCGTCAGGCTGACAAGTACAACGTTCCGCGTGTGTGCTTCGTCAACAAGATGGACAAGCTCGGTGCGGACTTCTACTTCACCGTGCAGACCATCAAGGACCGCCTCGGTGCGAAGCCGCTCGTCATCCAGCTGCCGATCGGTGCCGAGTCCGACTTCGAGGGCATCGTCGACCTTCTTGAGATGAAGGCCTACATCTGGCCTGACGAGTCCAAGAAGGGTCAGGACATGACCGAGATCGAGATCCCCGCGGATCTCAAGGACAAGGCCGAAGAGTACCGTGCCCAGCTCGTCGAGGACGTCGCCGAGAGCTCGGAAGAGCTCATGGAGAAGTACCTCGAGGGTGAGGAGATCTCGATCGCCGAGCTCAAGGCCGGCATCCGCGCTCTCGTCATCAACTCCGAGGCCTTCCCGGTCATGTGCGGTTCCGCGTACAAGAACAAGGGCGTCCAGCCCATGCTCAACGCGGTCCTCGACTACCTCCCCTCGCCGCTCGACGTGCCTCCGATGATCGGACACAACCCGAGCAACGAGGAAGAGGAGATCGTCCGCAAGCCCTCCGTCGACGAGCCGTTCTCGGCACTCGCGTTCAAGGTGGCCACGCACCCGTTCTTCGGTGCGCTCACCTACGTCCGCGTGTACTCGGGACAGGTGAAGTCGGGCGAGCAGGTTCTCAACGCCACGAGCGGAAAGAAGGAGCGCGTCGGAAAGCTCTTCCAGATGCACTCCAACAAGGAGAACCCGGTCGAAGAGGCGATCGCCGGTCACATCTACGCGTTCATCGGTCTCAAGGACACGACGACGGGCGACACGCTGTGCGATCCCGCACACCCGATCGCGCTCGAGTCGATGACCTTCCCCGAGCCCGTCATCTCCGTGGCCATCGAGCCCAAGACGAAGGGCGACCAGGAGAAGCTCTCGGCTGCCATCCAGAAGTTCGTCAAAGAGGATCCGACCTACCAGGTCGAACTCGACCCGGAGACCGGCCAGACCGTCATCCGCGGCATGGGCGAGCTTCACCTCGACATCCTCGTCGACCGCATGCGTCGCGAGTTCAAGGTCGAGGCGAACGTCGGCAAGCCGCAGGTCGCGTACCGCGAGACGATCCGTCGCGCCGTCGAGAAGTACGACTACACCCACAAGAAGCAGACGGGTGGATCGGGACAGTTCGCCAAGGTCCAGGTGACCTTCGAGCCTCTCGAGGTCGACGGCGACACGATCTACGAGTTCGAGAACGCCATCACCGGCGGTCGCGTGCCTCGTGAGTACATCCCGAGCGTCGACGCCGGCATCCAGGATGCGATGCAGCTCGGCGTCCTCGCCGGCTACCCGCTGGTCGGCATCAAGGCCACTCTGGTCGACGGTGCCTACCACGACGTCGACTCCTCGGAGATGGCGTTCAAGATCGCCGGTTCGATGGTCCTCAAGGAGGCCGTGAAGAAGGCGAACCCGGTTCTGCTCGAGCCGGTCATGGAAGTCGAGGTGCGCACCCCTGAGGAGTACATGGGCGACGTCATCGGCGACCTGAACTCTCGGCGTGGCCAGATCCAGTCCATGGACGACGCTTCCGGCGTGAAGGTCGTCAAGGCTGTGGTCCCGCTGTCGGAGATGTTCGGCTACATCGGAGACCTGCGGTCGAAGACCCAGGGCCGTGCGGTGTACTCGATGCAGTTCTCCAGCTATGCGGAGGTCCCGAAGGCTGTGGCCGACGAGATCATCCAGAAGATGCGTGGCGGAGAGTAATCTCCACAGCTCATCGCCAAGGTGATGTAGAACAACATCACTGGAATGAAAGATAACCAACAAAGGTCTAAGATATGAACCGCATATCTTTTGCCAACCACGAGGAGGAACCCAGTGGCAAAGGCTAGTTTCGATAGGACTAAGCCGCACGTCAACATCGGCACCATCGGCCACGTTGACCACGGAAAGACCACCTTGACCGCTGCGATCACCAAGGTCCTGGCGGACAAGTACCCCGATCTCAACGAGGCTCGCGCCTTCGACCAGGTGGACAACGCACCTGAGGAGAAGGAGCGCGGCATCACCATCAACGTCTCGCACGTTGAGTACCAGACCGAGAAGCGTCACTACGCTCACGTCGATGCCCCTGGTCACGCCGACTACATCAAGAACATGATCACCGGTGCTGCTCAGATGGACGGCGCGATCCTCGTGGTCGCCGCCACCGACGGTCCGATGCCGCAGACCCGTGAGCACGTCCTGCTCGCGCGCCAGGTGGGTGTGCCCTACATCGTCGTGGCTCTCAACAAGTCCGACATGGTCGAAGACGAAGAGCTCCTCGAGCTCGTCGAGTTCGAGGTCCGCGACCTGCTCTCGAGCCAGGAGTTCGACGGCGACAACGCTCCCGTCGTCCAGGTCTCCGCTCTCAAGGCCCTCGAAGGCGACGAGAAGTGGGTCAAGACCGTCGAAGACCTCATGGATCAGGTCGACGAGTACGTTCCGGAGCCGGAGCGCGACATCGACAAGCCCTTCCTCATGCCCGTCGAGGACGTCTTCACGATCACCGGTCGTGGAACCGTCGTCACCGGTCGTGTCGAGCGCGGCGTCCTCCTCCCCAACGAGGAGATCGAGATCGTCGGCATCAAGCCGAACTCGTCGAAGACGACCGTCACCGCCATCGAGATGTTCCGCAAGACCCTGCCGGACGCCCGTGCAGGTGAGAACGTCGGTCTGCTTCTCCGCGGCACCAAGCGCGAAGACGTCGAGCGCGGCCAGGTCATCGTCAAGCCGGGTTCGATCACCCCGCACACCAAGTTCGAAGGTCAGGTCTACATCCTGAGCAAGGACGAGGGCGGCCGTCACAACCCGTTCTACTCGAACTACCGTCCGCAGTTCTACTTCCGGACCACCGACGTCACCGGCGTCATCACGCTGCCCGAGGGCACCGAGATGGTCATGCCCGGCGACAACACCGACATGTCGGTCGAGCTCATCCAGCCGATCGCCATGGAGGAAGGCCTCCGCTTCGCCATCCGCGAGGGCGGCCGCACCGTCGGTGCAGGTCGAGTCACCAAGATCATCGAGTGATCTGACTCTTCTCCACTGAGCCTCACCGCTCAGCGCTGAAGTCCACAGGGGCCGCAATCATCATGATTGCGGCCCCTGTGGCGTCTATGCTGGACTTTCGCACAGCCCGCATCGCACAGTGAGGAGACAGGGCATGGCAGAGGGGCAGAGCTGGGCGGCCGACGCCGTCATCTACCAGGTCTATCCGCGCTCGTTCGCCGACGGCGACGGCGATGGGATCGGCGACCTGCCGGGGATCCTCGAGCGCTTCGACCACTTCACCGACCTCGGAGTCGACGCGATCTGGCTCTCCCCGTTCTACCCCTCGCCCGGCAACGACGCCGGCTATGACATCAGCGACTACCGGGACGTCGATCCCGTCTTCGGCACGCTCGCCGACTTCGATGCGCTCATCGCCCGTGCCCACGCCGCGGGCGTGCGCGTCATCGTCGATCTCGTCCCCAATCACACGTCCGCCGCCCATCCGTGGTTCCAGGAGGCCCTGCGCGCCGAGGCGGGGGACCCCGCCCGTGACATGTACGTCTTCCGCACCGGTCGGGACGGCGGTGAGGCACCGCCGAACAACTGGACGTCGGTCTTCGGCGGTCCCGCGTGGACCCGGGTCGAGGGCAGCGACGACTGGTACCTCCACCTCTTCGATCCCACTCAGCCCGACCTCAACTGGGAGAATCCGGCCGTGCGGGAGGCGTTCGAGGGAATCCTGCGCTTCTGGCTCGACCGCGGCGTCGACGGCTTCCGCGTCGATGTCGCCCACGGTCTCATCAAAGCCGAGGGTCTGCCCGATCACCTGCCCGCCGGTGAGGGCGATGGGGCACTGGCGGCCTCCCCGACCGCGGCCTCGCCGTTCTTCGACCAGGACGGCGTCCATGACGTCTACCGCGCGTGGCGGACGGTCCTCGACGGCTATCCGGGGGAGCGGATCCTCGTCGCCGAAGCCTGGGTCGAACCGCTCTCGCGCCTCTTCAGCTACGTCCGCGCCGACGAGATGGATCAGGCCTTCAACTTCACCTTCCTCATGGCGGGCATCGACCCGGTCAGCCTCCACCGCGCCGTCGACGAAACCTTCGCGGCCGCCGCCGAGGTCGGGGCGAGCCCCACCTGGGTGATGTCGAACCACGACACCGTCCGCCATGCCAGCCGCTTCGGACTTCCCACCCCGCCGCCGCATCAGCGCGGCATCGGACCCGCGGACCCGCAGCCGGATCAGGCACGGGGCCGGCGACTGGCGGCCGCGATGGCCCTCGTCGAACTCGGCCTGCCCGGCTCCGCCTACGTCTACCAGGGTGACGAACTCGGCCTGCCCGAGCACACGCAGCTGTCAGCCGACGAGCGACGGGATCCGGTGTTCGCCCGCAGCGGGGGTGCCGAACTCGGACGGGACGGGGCGCGCACCCCGTATCCCTGGTCGGGCACGGATGACCACCTCGGCTTCGGCACCCGCGCCGATGCCCAGACGTGGCTGCCTCAACCCGAGTCGCACCGCGGCCTCGCCCGCGACGTGCAGCGCACTGACGCGGACTCGCAGCTCGGCCTCTACACCGAGCTCATCGCCCTCCGACGCGCCCGGGGGATCGGACGCGGAGCGTTCGCGTGGCACGCCCTCGACGATCCCGGCGCCGGTCTCCTCGCCTTCACGAGCGCGACTGCCACCGGCGCCGTCCTCGTGCTCGCGAACCTCACAGCCGTGCCGCGCGCGCTGACCGAGCTGCCGGCGGGGGAGATCCTCGCCGCAAGTCACCCTGATGCCATCTCGGAGGGAGTGCTGAGCGCGGACAGTGCCGTGTGGATCGCGCTCGAGTGATTCCATTCCGCCTGACTTGGGGTAATGTGGCTCACAGACGACCATGACATGTGCAACGCTGCAGAGTGGCAGGTGGGCGATGACGGAGAAGGCAAGGAAGCACCGACCGTGGCGACTGGCGCTGGCAGGCGGCGCGCTGCTCGGTCTCGTCGCAGTCACCGGGTGCAGCGCGAACACCTCGACACCGACCCTGACGTGGTACATCAACCCCGACAATGGGGGACAGGCGACGATCGCCGAACAGTGCACGGCCGAGGCCGACGGGGCGTACCGGATCTCGACGAGCCTGCTCCCCAACGATGCTCCCAGCCAGCGCGAGCAGCTCATCCGCCGGCTCGCCTCTGCCGACTCGTCGATCGACATCATGAGCCTCGATCCGGTCTACGTCGCCGAGATGGCCAACGCCGACTACCTCGCCCCCGTGCCCGAGGAATACGTCGGGGAGTTCACCGACGGGGTCATTCCCTCCTCGGTCGAATCCTCGACCCGGCAGGACGTCCTCGTCGCCGCTCCCTTCTGGGCCAACACCCAGCTGCTGTGGTACCGCAAATCCGTCGCCGAGGCGGCCGGGCTCGATATGTCCCAACCGGTGACCTGGGACGAGATCATCGAGGCCGCCGACAGCCAGGACAAGCGCGTGGGCGTGCAGGGCATCAGAGCCGAGTCGCTGACGGTGTGGATCAATGCGATGGTCGAATCCGCCGGCGGGCAGATCGTCGAGAACCCCGACGCCGATTCGCCCGACCAGGTCAGACTCGGCCTCGACTCCGAGGCCGGCCGGAGCGCTGCGGGCATCATGGAGCGGATCGCTGAGACCGGCGTCGGCGGCCCCGCGCTGTCGAACCTCGACGAGAACGGCGCGATGCTCGAATTCCAGAGCGACGACGGCGGCTTCATGGTCAACTGGCCCTTCATCTACTCGGCCTCGCAGGCAGCCGTCGAGGACGGCAGCCTCGATCAGGCGGTTCTCGACGACATCGGGTGGACCCTCTACCCCCGCGTCGACGAGGGGCAGGAATCACGGCCGCCGCTGGGTGGGATCAACCTCGGCGTCGGTGCCTTCTCGGAGAACCCGGACCTCGCCTTCCAAGCCGTCCAGTGCATCCGCTCACCGGAGAAGCAGTCCGCGTACTTCCTCACCGACGGCAACGCTCCGTCGAACCTCGCCGCCTTCGACGATCCGGAAGTGCGGGAGGCGTTCCCCGCCGCACCGGTCATCGCCGAATCGCTCCAGGTCTCGGCCGCCCGTCCGCTCACGCCCTACTACAACGAGGTGACCGGCGGGATCCAGAAGTCGTGGCACCCGCCGGAGGCGGTCCGTCCGGATTCCACGCCGGCGCGGTCCCAGGAATTCATCCTCGAGATCCTCAAGGGGGAGAGGCTGCTGTGAAAGCAAAGGTGTCGAACCGGCAGCGCGGTGAGACGAGACTCGGGTGGATGCTCTCGGCTCCCGCGGTCATCATCCTCCTCGCCGTCACCGGCTATCCCATCCTCCAGGCGGTGTACTTCTCGTTCTTCAACTACCGGATGACCGACCCGGACAACCGCTTCGTCAACTGGGGGCAGAACTACATCGTCATCCTCACCGATCCGCTGTGGTGGCAGACGGTCGGGGTGACCCTGCTCCTCACGGTCGTCACGGTCGCCGTCGAACTCGTCCTCGGGTTCGCGCTCGCGCTCGTCATGCTCAATGCGCTCAAAGCGGTGCGGCCGTGGGTGCGCACGGCCATCCTCATCCCCTACGGCATCATCACCGTCGTCGCGGCGTTCTCCTGGAAGTACGCCTTCGACCTCGGCACCGGCTTCGTCGGCACCTGGCTGTCGATGCCGGCCTTCGACTGGTTCGGCGACTTCTGGTCCTCGTTCATCGTCATCTGCGCCGCGGAGATCTGGAAGACGACGCCGTTCATCTCCCTGCTCCTCCTCTCCGGTCTCGCGCAGATCCCCAGCGACATGCTCGAGGCGGCGACCGTCGACGGCGCGACCTGGTGGCAGCGGATGTGGAAGGTGATCATCCCGAACATGAAGGCGGCCATCATGGTGGCGCTGCTCTTCCGCACCCTCGACGCGTTCCGCGTCTTCGACTCCGTGTTCGTCATGACCGCCGGCGCGCAGAACACCGCGACCGTCTCGTTCCTGACATACAACCAGTCGATCGGCCAGCTCCAGCTGGGCATGGGCTCGGCGCTGTCGGTGCTGCTCTTCCTCAGCGTCGCCCTCATCTGCTTCATCTTCATCAAGTTCTTCAAGGTCGACCTGGCCCAGGCGAGAGGTGAGTGAGACGATGTCCGGCCGCAAACACACCGTCTGGTGGATCGTCATCAGCCTCGTCGTCGCCGTCTACGCGCTCTTCCCCGTCGTGTGGATCGTCTCCCTGTCGCTGAAATCGCCCGGCGACATCGCCAACAAGCAGTTCTGGCCCACCGCGATCGACTGGTCGAACTACGAGCTGATCTTCACCGGAGCCGCGAAGGACCTCTTCCTCCCCGCGCTCGTCAACTCGATCGGGATCTGCCTCATCGCCACCGTCATCGCCGTCGTCCTCGCCACGCTCACGGCCTACGCGGTGGCCCGTCTCGACTTCCCGGGCAAGAAGCTCATCCTCACGATGGCCCTGGCCGTGTCGATCTTCCCCGTCATCTCGCTCGTCACCCCGCTGTTCCGGATCTGGTCGGCGATCGGGCTCTACGACACGTGGGCGGGCCTCATCATCCCGTACCTCTCGCTCACCCTGCCGATCTCGATCTGGACGCTCGCCGCGTTCTTCCGGCAGATCCCGTGGGAGCTCGAGCAGGCCGCTCAGGTCGACGGGGCGACGAGCTTCCAGGCCTTCCGCAAGGTCATCGTTCCCCTGGCCGCCCCCGGCGTCTTCACCACGGCGATCATCGCGTTCTTCATCGCGTGGAACGACTTCGTCTACGGGATCTCGCTGACCTCGACCTCGGCGGCCCGACCGGTGCCCGCGGCCCTGTCCTTCTTCACCGGCGCCAGCCAGTTCGAAGAGCCCGCCGGCGCGATCTCCGCGGCGGCGATCGTCGTCACTATCCCGATCATCATCATCGTCCTGCTCTTCCAGCGCCAGATCGTCTCCGGTCTGACCTCGGGAGCCGTCAAGGGATGAGCCCCACGCCCACCACCCCACACCAGCGGAGTTGAGAACCATGTCCGAGATCGAACTGCGGAACATCCTCAAGCGCTACGGCGACGGATACCCCGCGATCAGCGATGTCAGCCTGCGGATCGCCGAGGGCGAGTTCGTCATCCTCGTCGGCCCCTCGGGATCGGGCAAGTCGACCCTGCTGCGGATGATCGTCGGCCTCGAGGACATCACCGAGGGCGACCTGCGCATCGACGACGAACGCGTCAACGACTCCGCGCCCCGCGAACGCGACCTCGCCATGGTGTTCCAGAACTACGCCCTCTACCCGCACCTGACCGTCGCCGAGAACATCGCGTTCCCGCTCATGCTCGCCAAGGGACAGTACTCGAAGGAGGAGATCGACGAGCGGGTCAACCGGGCGGCGACGCTGCTCGAACTCCGCGACCACCTCGACCGCAAGCCTGCGAACCTCTCCGGCGGGCAGCGACAGCGGGTGGCGATGGGCCGGGCGATCGTCCGCGACGCGAAGGCGTTCCTCTTCGATGAGCCGCTGTCGAACCTCGACGCGAAGCTGCGCATCCAGATGCGCACCGAGATCTCGCGGATGCAGCGCAACCTCGGCGTCACCACCGTCTACGTCACCCACGACCAGACCGAGGCGATGACCTTGGGCGACAAGGTCGCGGTGCTGAAGAAGGGCGTGCTCCAGCAGTACGCGAGCCCGCAGGAGCTCTACGACGAGCCCGTCAACCTCTTCGTCGCCGGCTTCATCGGGTCACCGCCGATGAACTTCCTGCCGGTGGAGAACGTCGACGGTCGGCTCCGCTCCCCGTTCGGGGAATTCAGCCTCCCGGCCGCCGAGGCGGAGAAGCTGCGCGGTGCCCCGCAGTACCTCGTCGCCGGCATCCGGCCCGAGGACTTCCACGATGCGGCGACCCTCGACGTGGCGAAGCGCGGCGGGGGAGCGCGGCTGAGCGCCGAGGTCGACGTCACCGAATGGCTCGGCAACGAGGTCTACGCCTACATCCCCTTCGAAGCGGAGCCGGCGGTGAGGAAGGCCCTCGAGGAACTCGACCGCGACCTCGACGGCGAGGGCGCGCGCACGCAGGTCGTCGCCGTCCTCGACCCGTCCACCTCGGTGCGCGAGGGCGATACGATGGAACTGTGGTTCGACCCGGCCAAGGTCATGGTCTTCGATCCCGAGACGGGAGAGAACCTCACCCGCGATCCGGAGAACGCGCAGCGCCTCGCCGCAGAGTCCGAAGCCGCTCGCCAGCGGGCCCTCGAGCGGGCGAAGTCACAGCAGGCCGCCACCGTCTGAGACTTCACTCACAAGCACAACCCCCGGAATTGCGCGGATGCGTACGCCTGTGAAAAGATAGTCAGGTTGCGTTCTGGGTGTTGACCCCTGCACTGCGGCCTGTTCGGCCGCGAACAGCCCGGAACACTATCGGATCGATGAATCTGCGACACCGCGGGTTCGGACCGAGCAGCCAATGAGTAGAAGCGCCGTCGGCCCTGACAGATGAGAAGCGAGAGCTTCGTCCGCCAGGATCAGCCGACACGCCCGACCTCGGGGGTCGGTCATGGTCAGCCGGCACAGACCCCTGTCGCATCCGCGGCGGGAGGTTGATGGCCGGAAGGAACAAAAGAAAGAGACGACGCCATGGCGGGACAGAAGATCCGCATCCGGCTCAAGTCGTACGACCACGCTGTGATCGACAGTGCTGCGCGAAAGATCGTGGACACCGTCACTCGCGCTGGTGCGACTGTTGTGGGCCCGGTGCCGTTGCCGACGGAGAAGAACGTGTACTGCGTCATCCGTTCGCCGCACAAGTACAAGGACAGCCGTGAGCATTTCGAGATGCGCACGCACAAGCGTCTGATCGACATCGTCGATCCGACGCCGAAGGCCGTCGATTCGCTCATGCGTCTCGACCTCGCCGACGACGTCAACATCGAGATCAAGCTCTAAGGGAGGGAAAAATGGCGAACACTCGTTCCTCAGCTCTCCCGACCACCCGCAAGGTCAAGGGCCTGCTGGGTACCAAGCTGGGCATGACCCAGGTGTGGGATGAGCAGAACAAGCTCGTGCCGGTGACCGTTGTGGCCACCGGAAACAACGTTGTCACCCAGATCCGCGACGAAGAGACCGACGGCTACCCGGCCGTGCAGATCGCCTTCGGCGAGATCGACCCGCGCAAGGTCAACAAGCCGACCGCTGGTCACTTCGAGAAGGCCGGCGTGACCCCGCGCCGTCACCTCGTCGAACTGCGCACCGCTGACGCCGGCGAGTACTCGCTGGGTCAGGAGCTCGGTGTCGACACGTTCGAAGCCGGAGTCAAGGTCGACGTCACCGCGAAGACCAAGGGCAAGGGCACCGCTGGTGTCATGAAGCGCCACGGCTTCTCCGGTGTCGGCGCCTCGCACGGTGCTCACCGCAATCACCGCAAGCCGGGTTCGATCGGTGGAGCAGCTACGCCTGGTCGCGTGTTCAAGGGCATGCGCATGGCCGGCCGCATGGGTGCCGTCAAGCACACCACCCAGAACCTCACGATCCACGCCGTGGACACCGAGAACAACTTCCTGCTCATCAAGGGTGCCGTTCCCGGCCCCAAGGGCGCCGTCGTTCTCGTTCGCTCGGCTTCGAAGGAGGCCTGAACGACATGACTGATGTCAAGACAGTCGACGTCGTCGATGCCACCGGTGCGAAGACCGGTTCCGTTGACCTGCCCGCCGAGGTCTTCGGCGTGGCGACCAACGTGCCGCTCATCCACCAGGTCGTCGTCGCACAGCTCGCAGCTGCCCGCCAGGGCACGCACAAGACCAAGACCCGCTCCGAAGTTCGCGGCGGCGGTCGCAAGCCCTACCGTCAGAAGGGAACCGGCAACGCCCGTCAGGGTTCGATCCGCGCTCCCCAGTACAACGGCGGTGGAATCGTGCACGGTCCGGTGCCGCGCGACTACTCGCAGCGGACCCCGAAGAAGATGAAGGCCGCCGCTCTGCGCGGAGCCCTCTCCGACCGCGCACGCCTCGATCAGGTCTTCGTCGTGAAGAACCTCATCACCGGCGACGCCCCGTCGACCAAGCAGGCGAAGCTCGCTCTGGGCGGCCTCTCCGATCGCAAGAACACCCTCGTGGTGCTCGACCGTGACGACGAGCTCACCTACCTCAGCGTTCGCAACCTGCCGCACGTGCACGTGCTCACCTCCGATCAGCTCAACACGTACGACGTGCTGGTCGCCGATGACATCGTGTTCACCGAGGCAGCTCTTGCCGCGTTCCTGGGCGGAAACCGCGATTCGGAGGACGCATCATGAGTCTCAACTTCAAGGATCCGCGCGACATCATCATCGCGCCGGTCGTCTCGGAAAAGACCTACAGCCTGATGGACGAGGGGAAGTACACCTTCATCGTCGATCAGCGCTCGAACAAGACCGAGATCAAGAACGCCATTGAATCGATCTTCGATGTGCAGGTCGCCAAGGTGAACACCCTGAACCGTCAGGGCAAGCGCCGCCGCACCCGCACCGGTTGGGGGAAGCGCAAGGACACCAAGCGTGCCATTGTCGCCCTCAAGGACGGATCGATCGACATCTTCGGTGGATCGCTCTAAGCGATCCTTCGCATAAGAAGGACAAGACTCATGGGAATTCGCAAGCACAAGCCGACGACCCCGGGCCGCCGTGGCTCGTCGGTCGCCGACTTCGTCGAAGTGACCCGGTCGACGCCGGAGAAGTCGCTTCTGCGCCCGCTGCCCAAGCGCGGCGGCCGCAACAACCAGGGACGCGTGACCACTCGCCATCAGGGCGGCGGTCACAAGCGCCAGTACCGTGTCATCGACTTCCGCCGCCACGACAAAGATGGTGTCCCGGCGAAGGTCGCGCACATCGAGTACGACCCGAACCGCACCGCGCGCATCGCCCTCCTGCACTACGCAGACGGTGAGAAGCGCTACATCATCGCCCCGCAGAACCTCAAGCAGGGCGCTCAGGTGGAAGCCGGACCGGGTGCAGACATCAAGCCGGGCAACAACCTCGCCCTGCGCAACATCCCAGTCGGCACCGTCGTGCACGCCGTCGAGCTGCGCCCCGGTGGCGGAGCCAAGATCGCCCGTTCTGCCGGTTCGTCCGTGCAGCTCGTCGCGAAGTACGGCCGATTCGCTCAGCTGCGGATGCCTTCGGGCGAGATCCGCAACGTCGACGCCCGCTGCCGTGCCACGGTCGGCGAGGTCGGCAACGCCGAGCAGTCGAACATCAACTGGGGCAAGGCAGGTCGCATGCGCTGGAAGGGCAAGCGCCCGTCCGTGCGTGGTGTCGTCATGAACCCGATCGACCACCCGCACGGCGGTGGCGAGGGCCGGACCTCGGGTGGTCGTCACCCGGTCAGCCCGTGGGGTCAGCCAGAAGGCCGCACTCGCCGGCCGAAGAAAGAGAGCGACAAGTACATCGTGCGCCGTCGCCGGACCGGCAAGAAGCGCTGATTGGAGTACTGACTTATGCCTCGTAGCCTCAAAAAGGGTCCTTTCGTCGATGAGCACCTGTACCAGAAGGTCGCTCGTCAGAACGAGAAGAACACCAAGAACGTAATCAAGACCTGGTCGCGTCGCTCGATGATCATCCCGGACTTCCTGGGACACACCATCGCCGTTCACGACGGACGCAAGCACGTCCCGGTCTTCATCACTGAAGCGATGGTCGGGCACAAGCTCGGCGAGTTCGCACCCACACGGACGTTCCGTGGCCACGAAAAGGACGATCGCAAGGGCCGCCGCCGCTGAGGCGGGGGACCAGCGATCTCAGACAGGAGAGAAGGAAGCGATGGAAGCCAAGGCTAAGGCGCGTTACCTGCGCGTCACGCCTCGCAAGGCTCGGCGCGTCATTGACCTCATTCGTGGTCAGCAGGCAACCGAAGCACTTGCAGTGTTGAAGTTCGCCGAGCAGTCGGCGTCCGACCCGATTTACAAGCTCGTCGCCTCGGGCATCGCGAATGCGCGTGTCAAGGCCGACGAGGAAGGTCTCGCGTTCGACGAGAACGACCTGGTCATCTCGGAGGCGTTCGTCGACGAGGGGCCGACCATGAAGCGGTTCCGCCCGCGTGCTCAGGGACGTGCGTTCCGCATTGAGAAGCGCACCAGCCACGTCACCGTGGTCCTGGCCAGCGGAGACGACCTGCCGCAGCAGAAGAGCCGGAAGGGGAACCGCTGATGGGCCAGAAGATCAATCCGAACGGATTCCGACTCGGAATCACCACGGACCACAAGTCGAAGTGGTTCGCTGACTCGACCAAGCCGGGGCAGCGCTACAGCGACTACGTGCTCGAAGATGTCAAGATCCGCCAGATGATGACCAAGGGCCTCGAGCGGGCCGGCATCTCGAAGGTCAACATCGAGCGCACCCGTGACCGTGTCCGCGTGGACATCCACACCGCCCGTCCGGGCATCGTCATCGGACGCCGCGGTGCCGAGGCCGACCGCATCCGCGGTCAGCTCGAGAAGCTCACCGGCAAGCAGATTCAGCTCAACATCCTTGAGGTGAAGAACCCGGAGATCGACGCTCAGCTCGTCGCTCAGGGCGTTGCCGAGCAGCTCGCCAGCCGCGTGGCCTTCCGCCGCGCGATGCGCAAGGCGATCCAGAGCGCCCAGCGCGCCGGTGCCAAGGGCATCCGCGTGCAGTGCTCGGGCCGCCTCGGCGGTGCTGAGATGAGCCGGTCGGAGTTCTACCGCGAAGGCCGTGTGCCCCTGCACACCCTGCGCGCGAACATCGACTACGGATTCCACGAGGCGCACACCACCTTCGGACGCATCGGCGTCAAGGTGTGGATCTACAAGGGCGACATGACCGACAAGGAGCTTGCCGCCGAGCAGGCGAAGGCTCCGGCAGCGCGCGGCCCCCGTGGTCGCGGTCGCGGCCGCGGCGGTCGTGGACGGGGTCAGGAAGGCGGAGCCCGCCGGAACGACTCGGCCCGCACGACTGAGAACAACGCTGAGGCCCCCGCGGCTGAGGCCGGAACGGAGGGCTGAGACATGTTGATCCCTCGTCGAGTGAAGTACCGCAAGCAGCACCACCCCAAGCGGGGCGGCGCTGCCAAGGGTGGCACGACGGTGGCCTTCGGTGACTACGGCATCCAGGCTCTCGAGCCGGCCTACGTCACCAACAGGCAGATCGAAGCCGCACGTATTGCCATGACGCGCTACATCAAGCGCGGTGGCAAGGTGTGGATCAACATCTACCCCGACCGACCGCTGACGAAGAAGCCCGCCGAGACCCGCATGGGTTCCGGCAAGGGCTCTCCCGAGTGGTGGGTCGCCAATGTCAAGCCGGGACGGGTCATGTTCGAACTCGCCGGTGTGTCCGAGGAAGTTGCTCGTGAGGCGCTGCGCCTGGCGATCCACAAGCTTCCGCTCAAGGCCCGCATCGTGGCCCGCGAAGGTGGTGAGTGAGCATGGCGATCGGTTCGAAGAACCTGTCCATGGACGCGCTTGACGGTTACGACAACGAGCGTCTGGCGGAAGAGCTCAAGAAGGCCAAGGCCGAGCTGTTCAACCTCCGCTTCCAGTCGGCCACCGGCCAGCTGGAGAACCACGGCCGCCTCAAGGCCGTGCGTCGCGACATCGCTCGTATCTACACCGTGCTCAATGAGCGGGAGCTGGACATCCGTCCGAACCCCGCTGACGCCAAGGAAGAGGACAAGTGATGGCAGACACGACCAACACCGAGGCGACGTCTGTCGACCGCAACTCCCGCAAGACTGCGCGTGGCTACGTCGTCTCCGACAAGATGGACAAGACCATCGTCGTCGAGATCGAAGAGCGCAAGAAGCACCGCCTCTACGGCAAGGTCATGCGCAAGTCGGTCAAGCTCAAGGCCCACGACGAGGAGAACACCGCCGGCATCGGCGACCTCGTCCGTGTGGCTGAGACGCGTCCGGTTTCGGCCGCGAAGCGCTGG
>NZ_SCMW01000035.1:0-38126 GCF_005502845.1 Brevibacterium sp. 2SA
GATCCGATCCGCGGTGATCTCCTCACCCGATGCGGTGACCACGGTCTTCTCATCGACGAAGCGGATGTGTTCGGGGATGACGGTGTTGTTCGGCTGGCGGTCGCCCGATCGGTACTCCCGACCGCCGGCTTCGATCGCGTCGACGCGGGAGAAGATGCGCTCCTGCAGACCCGGCCAGTCGACGCCGTCGAAACTGGCCTCGACGTCGTAGCGGCGGGCGTGTGCGGCCTCCTCGGCGACGGTGGCCGGGTAGACGAACATCTTCGTCGGAATGCACCCGACGTTGAGGCACGTGCCCCCGAAATGCCATTCCTCGGCGATCGCGGTCTTCAGCCCCGCGAACCTCTTGTCGAGGAACATGTTCCCCGACCCCGTGCCGATGAGCAGCAGATCGTAGTGCGTCATAGTTCGTCCTCGCAGAAGATGGTGTCGATGCCGAGCGCCCGTGCCGCCGTGCAACGCAGCGGGGGCGCCACCGGAGAAACCGGTGACGCCCCCACTGTATTCCCTGCGAGCCGAAATGGTCCGCCGGTCGGGTCAGATCGAGTAGTAGAGCTCGAACTCGGTCGGAGTCGGGCGCAGACGCGCGACGTCGATCTCGTTCTCGCGCTTGATCTTGATCCACGTCTCGATGAGGTCAGGAGTGAAGACGTCACCGGCGGTGAGGAAGTCGTGATCGCGCTCGAGCTCGTCGAGCGCCTCGTCGAGGGAGGCCGGGACGAGCTTGATGTCCTTGGCCTCCTCCGGGGGCAGCTCGTAGAGGTCCTTGTCGATCGGCTCCGGCGGTTCGATGCGGTTGCGGATGCCGTCGAGGCCGGCCATGAGCTGCGCGGAGAACGCGAGGTAGGGGTTGCTCGACGGGTCGGGCACGCGGAACTCGAGGCGCTTGGCCTTCGGGGAGGAGCCGGTCACCGGGATGCGGATGGCTGCCGAGCGGTTGCGGGCCGAGTAGACGAGGTTGACGGGCGCCTCGTAGCCGGGCACGAGGCGACGGTAGGAGTTGATCGTCGGGTTCGTGAACGCGAGGACGGCGCCGGCGTGCTCGATGAGGCCGCCGATGTACCAGCGGGCGAGGTCGGAGAGTCCGGCGTAGCCGTTCTCGTCGTAGAACAGCGGTTCGCCGTTCTTCCACAGCGACTGGTGGCAGTGCATGCCCGAACCGTTGTCGCCGAAGAGGGGCTTGGGCATGAAGGTGACCGTCTTGCCGTACTCGTCGGCGGTGTTCTTGACGACGTACTTGAAGTCGAGGAGCTGGTCGGCGGCGTGCTGGAGGGTGTTGAACTTGTAGTTGATCTCCTGCTGCCCGGCCGTGCCGACCTCGTGGTGGGCGCGCTCCATCTCGAAGCCGATCTCCTCGAGCGTCATCGACATCTCATCGCGGATGTCGGCGAACTTGTCCTGCGGGGAGACGGGGAAGTAGCCGCCCTTGTAGGGCGTCTTGTAGCCGAGGTTGCCGTCGGGTTCCTGTGCGCCGGTGTTCCATGCCGCTTCGATGGAGTTGACCTCGTAGAAGCTGTGCCCGGGGGTGTTCTGGTAGCGGATCGAGTCGAACATGTAGAACTCGGCCTCGGCACCGTAGTAGACGGTGTCGGCGATGCCGGTGCTCTCCAGGTACTTCTCCGCCTTCGCCGCGACCTGGCGGGGATCGCGGGAGTAGGGCTCGTCGGTGAACGGGTCGACGATCGAGTGCGTGACGACGAGGGTCTTCGCCTCCCGGTAGGGGTCGATGAACGCCGAGGCGACATCGGCGAGGAGCTTCATGTCCGATTCGTGGATGCCCTGGAAGCCTGTGATCGAGGACCCGTCGAAGAGGAGACCTTCGGTGATCTCATCCACGCCGTACGAGGCGGCGGGAAGGTTGAAGTGCTGGACGACACCGGGCAGGTCGCAGAAGCGGACATCGACGAAACGCACGTCGTTCTCCGCGATGTAGTTGACGAGTTCTTCAGCAGACGAGAACACTTAGGTCTCCTAGTTAGACGTATGGTCGGTTCTTCGTGACCGAGATCCATCCTAGTTCTTGCTCGGTGAAGCCGTGATGACAGTCATGTTTCGGGGATGTTTCCTGATGATTCACTCAGGGACGACTTCGGTACCCTGGAGGAGTGATCAATCGCGACGACCTCGGGTCCTGGCTGCAGGGACCACAGATCAGCCGAGACGAGGGTGACTGGCCCGGACGCCGACTCGGCCTGCCGGAGACCGGCAGCCATGCGGTGGCCCCCGCGTGGAAGCGCCTGCTCGCCCTCATGGTCGACTGGTTCATGTGCCTGGCGATCGCCGGACTCTTCGCCTCGACCAACCCCTTCCTCGCCCCGGGCATCTTCCTGCTGGAGAACATCCTCCTCGTCTCGACGCTCGGCTATACCGTCGGCCACCGCATCTTCGGGATCGAAGTGCGCCGCCTCGACGGCCGCGTCCCGGGAATCGTGCCCGCCCTCATCCGCTCACTGCTCGTCGTCCTCGTCATTCCCGCGCTCATCTTCGACCGCGACCACCGCGGTCTCCACGACCTCGCGGCGAAGACGGCGATCCTCCGCCGCTGAGCCGGCAGCCGGCGCCGACGACAGCGGCCCCGTCACCATGGTCTCGGTGACGGGGCCGTATGCGTTGGCGAGGCGGCGCGGCGATCAGCGTCCGCGCATCGCCTTGTGGTTGGGGCGCGCCTTGTTCGGGTCGATGCCCTTGGGGATCGGCGGACGGGTGCCCTGGGTGCCGAGCGCGGAGAGGCGGTTGCGCACGGCGAGCACCTCGGCGCGGTTGAGCTTGCGGGGCAGCTTGTGGACGGTCGAGACGACCTGCTTCATCTGCAGCTGGCCGTCCTCGCTGCCGCCCTGGAGGGTGTGGACGGGGACGTTGGGGAGGATGCGCTCGTGGCGCTTCTTCTCCTTGGCGAGCAGCTTCGCGCTGCGGGCCTTCGGTCCCTCACTGAGCAGCACGACTCCCGAGCGGCCCGTCGAACGGAAGACGAGGTCACGGCTCTTCGGGTCGATGGCGATGGGCTTCTCGTCCATGAGGTAGCCGCGCCGTGCGGTGTTGAGGACCGCGCCGAAGGCGCCGGGCTGGCCCTCCATCTGCGCGAACGCGGCGGTCTCGGCGAAGCGGCCGAGCATGAACATGCCGAGCAGCAGACCGACCATGAGTCCGAGGATCGTCGTGAACACGGCCCCGCCGAAGACGAGTCCGGCAAGCAGACCGAGGAGCGTGAAGCCCACGACAGCGGCGGCCAGCAGCCACGGGGTCGCCTTGTTGTGCTTCGCGGCGAGGTCGTAGACCTGCCGCATCTGCGCCAGACGGCCCGGCTTCTTGTTCGGATCCTTCGGCTTGCGACGGAACAGTCCCTTGCGCGGTTCTTCGCTCATTCTCTCACTTGCTCTTGACGGGCCGACGGGTCCCGAGGACAGGCCCGCGGAACCACTCATTGCTCAGCAGACAAGTCTACCTCTTCGCCTGCGCCGAACATATCCACAACGGCCTGCGCCTCCTGCTTGGCCGGGGTGTGCTTGTCGAGATGCGCGAGGTGGGCGGGGATCTCCTCGCCGCGGTGGCGCATCGCCGTGGCCCAGAGGCGACCGGCGCGGTACGACGAGCGCACGAGCGGACCGGACATGACTCCGAGGAAGCCGATCTCCTCGGCGGCGTCGCGGAGCATGACGAAGTCGGCGGGCTTGACCCAGCGGGTGACGGGATGGTGGCGCGGCGACGGGCGCAGGTACTGGGTGATCGTGATGAGGTCGCACCCGGCGTCGTGGAGGTCCTGAAGCGCGGAGATGATCTCGTCGTTCGTCTCGCCCATGCCGAGGATGAGGTTCGACTTCGTGATGAGGCCGGCCTCGCGGGCCTGGGTGATCACCGACAGGGAGCGCTCGTAGCGGAAAGCCGGACGGATGCGCTTGAAGATGCGCGGCACCGTCTCGACATTGTGGGCGAGCACCTCCGGCCGGGAGGAGAACACCTCGGCGAGCTGGTCGGGCTTCGCGTTGAAGTCGGGGATGAGGAGCTCGACCCCGGTGCCGCGGCCGTCGACGTAGTCGAGATCGTGGATCTGGCGGACCGTCTCCGCGTAGAGCCACGCACCGCCGTCGGGCAGGTCATCGCGGGCCACACCGGTGATCGTCGAGTAGCGCAGGCCCATCTCGCCCACCGAGGCGGCGACGCGGCGCGGCTCATCGGCGTCGAAATCGGCGGGACGGCCGGTATCGATCTGACAGAAGTCGCAGCGGCGGGTGCACTGCTCGCCGCCGATGAGGAAGGTCGCTTCGCGATCCTCCCAGCATTCGAAGATGTTCGGGCAGCCGGCCTCCTCGCACACGGTGTGGAGGTCCTGTTTGCGCACGAGGGACTTCAGGGAGGTGTACTCCGGGCCGATGTGGGCCTTTGCCTTGATCCAGGCTGGCTTCTCCTCGATCGGCGTTTCCGAGTTCCGTGCCTCGACACGGAGCATGCGGCGGCCTTCGGGTGCGATCGTCACGTCGGTTCTCCTAAGCGGTGATGGTCTCGTGCAGGATCTCGTCGAGCCGGGGAGCGACCTCTTCGGGGGTCACTGTCCGGCCGAGTTCGGCACTGATGGTGGTCGTGTCGGCATCGGTGATGCCGCAGGCGATGATCGATTCGTAGGCACCGAGGTCGTTGCTGCAGTTGAGAGCGAGACCGTGCATCGTCACGCCGTCGTGGATGCGGATGCCGATCGCCCCGATCTTGCGGTCACGCCGGGTGCCGTCGCCGAGGATCCACACTCCCGCGCGGCCCTCGACCGTCGTGGCATCGATGCCGTACTCGCTGAGCAGGCGGATCATCGAATCCTCGAGCTGGGCGACGAAGAGGCGGACCTCTTTGGGATCGTTGAGCCGGTAGATGAAGTAGGCGACGAGCTGACCCGGGCCGTGCCAGGTGATCTTGCCGCCGCGGTCGACGTCGATGACCTCGGTGCCATCGGTCGGTCGTTCGTGGTCCTCCGTGCGTTTGCCGGCAGTGTAGACCGGGGGGTGTTCGAGGAGCAGGATCGTCGACTCCCTGTTCCCGGCGAGCACGTCTTCGTGATACTTCTTCTGCAGGTCCCACGTGGTGCGATAGTCCGAGAAGACCGGCGCGAAACCCAGAATCTCTGTGGCCAGTGGCATGCGTCCAGACTATGCCCGTTGACCGGGCTGTTCAATTCATCTCCGCATGACCCTCGACACGTTCTCCACCGCCTCGCTATTGACTTATCACAGCGCATCATCCATCATCAAATGACATCGAACACCAATGACAGTCATTGACGGGGATGACGAACTATGACATGGCACTTCGAAGCGACGATCGCCGACGACATCCATCGCGTCGGCGACGACACGGGGGAGACCCGCTGGGGCGTCGTCGCCGGAGAGCAGACCCGCAAGCCTGGCACGGCTGACCCGTCCGCCTCCGATCCGGCCGACGATGCCGGAGTGCTCGGAACGGCCGAGGTCATCCTCCCGACCGGGGAGGCGAGGCTCCTCCTCGTCCCGGCCCTGCCCGGCGGCCTCGTCATCGACGTCGTCCGCGCCTTCCACGGTCTCACGGAGGGCGAAGCCCACACCCTGTTGCGCGGCATGTTCGCCGAACTCGCCGAGGTCGACGCTGCGACCGAACGGCTCAGTCTCGCGTGCTTCGGTCTCGACGCCGCTGGCCGTCCGCAGGTCATCCCCGGCGTGCGCCGCGCTTTGGAGACTCCGGTGAGGCGCGCGGTGGGGGAGCTGCTCTATCACGCCCTCCACGGGGTGCCGTGGACCGACAGTCTGCTGCCCGTCGGGGTCGCGCTCGAGTCGTGCAGCGCCGACGTGCAGGCCCTCGTCACCGATCTCCTCGACGAGTCGAGTCCGGCAGCGGGGGCGTCGCTGCCGGCCGTCATCGCCGAGGTGACCCCGCGGCTCGGTCGCCTCGGCACTCCGGCTGTGCTTCCGCTCGTTCCGGCCTCCCGTGATCTCGATCCCGCGCTGGCCCTGACGGCCCGTCTGCGGGCGACCACGTCCCCGGCGGTCAAGGACCGCGCCCTGTCCGATTCGGTGGGGGCCGACTCCGGGTCGTCGCGGCGGGGGCTGTCGACGGTGGCCGCTCTCCGCTCGAGCGGCCGCTCACGCTTCGGGCGCCGAAGCGAAGCCACCCCGGACCGCGGTGACGCGCCGGTGTTCCGACGTCGTCCGGACGAACGCGGCACAGGCGATCGCGGCACGGGTGGTCGCCGATCCGGCAGTCGCGGCACCGGGCGGGCTCGGGAACGCGCCACCGCCTCGGCGGTTGCCCGTCTCAGCGCTGTCGTGACCTCGTCGTGGGCCAAGCGTGCCGCGCTCGGGGCGGCGATGGTCGTCGTTCTCCTCGGCGGTCTGCTCATGGTCCGCGCGTGGTCGACCGGCGATGAGACGTCCCCTTCGCCGGTCGCCGCCGACGACGGTGCGGCGGAGAGTGCGGACGCGGACGCGGGCGGGCTCAGCGACACGGCCGTCGCCGAGCGCCTCGGCGAACTCTGCGCCGAACGCGCACGCGTGCTCGAAGCCGGAGACGAGGAGGGTCTGGCCGGGCTGACGGTGCCCGGGTCGACGGCGGCGGCCGCCGATGAGCTCATCGACCTCGCCGCGTATTCCGGTGGGACGTACACGATCACCGTGACCGATGTCGTCGTCGAGTCGCAGTCGCCTGCGGAGATCGTCGTCGCCGCGACGATGACGACGACAGCGGAGAGCGGGGGCGACCAGGAGGCGTTCGACGCGAAGGACGTCGTCGTCACGCTCGGTCGGCATGCCGGGCAATGGCTCATCGCCGAGGTTGCCGAGGCGTGAATGCCGCAGGGGGCCGGTCGATGACCGGCCCCCTGCGGGCTGCTGAGATCGCGGTGACTCAGAGGTCGAGGTCGGCCTCGAAGTTGCCGTCCTCGAGACGCGCCTTGATCGTCTGCAGGAAGCGTCCCGCATCCGCACCGTCGACCAGCTGGTGGTTGTAGGTGAGCGGAAGGTAGACCATGTCGCGGATCGCGATCGACTCCTCGCCGTCAGCGGTCTTGACGACGATCGGGCGACGCACGATCGCACCGGTGCCGATGATGCCCATCTGCGGCTGGTTGATGATCGGCGTGTCGAAGAGCGCACCCACGGAGCCGATGTTCGTCACCGTGAAGGTGCCGCCCGACAGCTCGTCCGGCATGATCTTGTTGTTGCGGGTGCGATCGGCGACATCGTCGATGGCCTTGGCGAGGCCCGCGATGCTGAGATCCCCGGCGTCCTTGACGACCGGCACGAGCAGACCACGCGGAGTGTCGACCGCGACCGCGAGGTTCTCGTGGTCGAAGTACGTGATCTGCTGGGTCTCGAGATCGTACTGCGCGTTGACCTTCGGGTGCTGCTTGAGCGCCTCGACGATCGCCTTCGCGAAGAACGGCAGGTAGGTGAGCTTGACGCCGTGTTTGTCAAGGAACGCGTCCTTGTTCGCCTTGCGCAGCTTCGCCACCCGCGTCATGTCGACCTCGATGACCTGCGTGAGCTGAGCCGAGACCTCGAGCGATTCGCTCATCCGCTTCGCAATGGTCTGGCGGATGCGCGAGGCCTTCTCGGTGGTGCCGCGCAGCTTCGCAGCCTCCTCCGGGATCTCGAGCGTGAACGGCTTCTTCGCCTCGCCGGAGGCAGCCGGTGCCGAGGCCGACGATCCTGCGGCAGGACGGTTCGCCGCTGCGGCGATGACGTCCTGCTTGCGGATGCGGCCGCCGACTCCGGTGCCGGTGACGGTCGAGAGATCGACGCCCTCGTCCTTGGCGAGACGACGCACGAGCGGCGTGACGTACGCAGAGTTCTCTCCGACGGTGTCAGCCGCCGCCGACTCGGACTTCGCCGGAGCCGACTCCGACTTCGCCGGAGCGGACTGTGCGGCGGCAGCCGACTGCGCTGCCGGAGCGGAGGCGGAGCTCGTCTCCTGCTTCGGAGCCTCCTCCTTGGGAGCCTCCTGCTTGGGAGCTTCCTGCTGAGGTGCCTCTTCCTTCGGAGCCTCCTGCTGGGGAGCCTCTTCCTTCGGAGCCTCCTCCTGCTTCGGCTCCTCGGCGGCGGGCTGCGACTCCGCCGGAGCTCCCGAACCGATGCGTGCGAGCGGAGCGCCGACCTCGACGGTCTCGTCCTCCTCGGCGAGGTGCGCCTGGACGACACCGGCGACGGGGGAGGGAACCTCGGTGTCGACCTTGTCGGTCGAGACCTCGAGGAGCGGTTCGTCGACCTCGACCTCTTCGCCGACTTCCTTGAGCCAACGGGTCACAGTGCCCTCGGTGACGGATTCGCCGAGCGCCGGCATCGTCACCTCGGTGCCCTCACCGGACGACGACTGGGAGTCAGCGGCGGGTGCGGACTCTGCGGACTTCTCGGACTCGGAGGATTCTGCGGACGAGGAGGTGTCCTCGGCCGGAGCCTCGTCCTCGGCCTTCTCCTCGGCGGGAGCCGACTCTTCGGCCGCCACGCTCGCCGGCTCCTCCTCAGGAGCCACCTCGGCGGATCCGGAATCGCTGCCGTCGCCGATGTACGCGAGATCGCCGCCGACCTCGACGACATCGTCTTCGTCGGCGAGGATCTTCTCGAGCACGCCGGCGAACGGGCTCGGAATCTCCGTATCGACCTTGTCGGTCGAGACCTCGAGCAGGGGCTCGTCGACCTCGACGGTGTCGCCGACGGACTTCAGCCACCGGGTGACTGTACCTTCGGTCACCGACTCACCGAGAGCCGGCATCTGAACGGAATTCGACATGTCTTTCGTCTCCTCGGATCTTATGAGTGGAAGTGCAGGGGCTTGCCGGCGGCGGCCAGGTGAGCCTCGCCGATCGCCTCATTCTGCGTCGGGTGCGCATGGATGAGCTGTGCGACTTCCTCAGGGAAAGCCTCCCAGTTGACGATGAGCTGCGCTTCGCCCGCCTGCTCACTGAGACGCGCGCCGATGCCGTGGATGCCGACGACCGGGCCGTCCTTCTCCCGGATGACCTTGATGAAGCCGGTCGTGTTGAGGATGACCGACTTGCCGTTGCCGCCGAGGTTGTACTCGAGCGTCTCGACGTTGTCCGCACCGTACTTCTCCTCGGCCTGCTTCGCCGAGAGTCCGACGGAGAAGATCTCCGGTTCGCAGTACGTCACACGCGGGATGCCGCTCTCGACGATCGGTGCCGGGTTGAGGCCGGCGATCTCCTCGGCGACGAAGATGCCCTGGCCGAACCCGCGGTGGGCGAGCTGGAGGCCGGGGACGATGTCGCCGATCGCGTAGATGTTGCCGACTCCGGTGTGGAGGCGCTCGTTCGCGAGGACGAAGCCGCGATCCATCGGAATGCCCTGCTCCTCGAAGCCGAGTCCCTCGGTCACGGGACCGCGTCCGACGGCCACGAGGAGGTACTCGGCCTCGAGCGTCGTGCCGTCCTCGAGCGTCACCTTGACGCCGTCGGCGGTCTCCTCGACGCCCTTGAACATGACGCCGAGTTTGAAGTTGATCTTGCGCTTCTTGAACGCGCGCTCGAGCGCCTTCGAGATCGACTCGTCCTCGTTGGCCACGAGGTGGGGCAGACCCTCGACGATCGTGACGTCGGCACCGTAGGAGTTCCACACGCTCGCGAACTCGACGCCGATGACACCGCCGCCGAGGACGATGACCGACTTCGGCACGGTCGCCAGCTGCAGGGCCTCGGTCGAGGTGATGACCCGGTCGGTGACGTCGAGGCCGATGGTCTTCGACGTCGAACCGGTGGCGAGGATGATGTTCTTGCCCTTGAGGGTGTAGTGCTCATCGTCGCCGGTGACCTCGACGGTGTCCTCGCCGACGAGCTTGCCCTTGCCGATGTAGGTGTCGATGCCGCGGGCCTTGACGAGACCCTGGAGACCCTTGTAGTTGCGGTTGATGACGTTGTTCTTGTAGTCGAGCACCTTGTCGATGTCGATGCCCTTGAACTCCGCCTGCACGCCGAACGTCTCCGAGTCCTTCGCGGCATCGGCGATCTCCGCCGTGTGGAGGAGGGCCTTCGTCGGCACGCAGCCGCGGTGCAGGCACGTCCCGCCAACCTTGTCCTGTTCGATGAGGGCGACCTTCATATCGAGTTCTGCGGCGCGCAGAGCAGCGGCATAGCCGCCGGGTCCGCCGCCGAGGACGACAAGGTCATAGGTCAATGCGTCACTCACGGATTACTCCTCGTAGCTGTGGTCAAGCCTGCCAAGGGCAGCTTTCCCTCTTATCTTTCCACTTTTCTCGCCAGGGGCGAAAGCAAACGGTGTCTGTTGCGCCACAGGTGGGGAGCATCACTCCCGCCGTGGCCCGAACGCAGAGTTCGGCGCCCGGGACACGGCGCGGCGATGCTGGTCAGTCGGCGTCGCGGGCGATCTCGACGAGCGTGCGCACGGCGGCTCCGGTCGCCGCGGCCGGGGTGTAGCCGAAGGCCGAGCCGGTGTTGAAGCTCGGTCCGGCGATGTCGATGTGCGCCCATTCGGCGTCATCGGCGACGAATTCCTGGAGGAAGGCGGCGGCGGCGAGCATGCCGCCGGCCCGCGGGCCGGAGTTCTTGAGATCGGCGGCGGTCGAATCGAATCCGGAGAGCAGCTCTTCGGGGATCGGCATCGGCCAGACGTCCTCACCGGCCACGGCGGCCCGCTCGGCCACCGTCGTGCGAGCCGCGGGCGTGCCCATGACTCCGGAGGTGCGGTTGCCGAGGGCGACGATCTGCGCGCCGGTCAGGGTGGCGACGTCGATGAGGAGGTCGGGGTTCTCCGCCCCGGCGTCAGTGAGCGCGTCGGCGAGGACGAGGCGACCCTCGGCGTCGGTGTTCGTCACCTCGACGGTCTTGCCGCTGCGCATGGTGAGCACGTCCGAGGGACGCTGCGCCGAGGAGCCGGGCATGTTCTCCGCCAGCGGCAGCCAGGCGGTGGCGCGGACGGGCAGTCCGAGGTCGGCGATCGCGAAGACCGCCTCGACGACCGCAGCGGCTCCGGCCATATCGGACTTCATGTCCTCCATGCTCGCGGCAGGCTTGAGGGAGAGACCGCCGGAGTCGAAGGTGATGCCCTTGCCGACGAAGCTGATGTGACGGCGGGCCTTCTTCGGGCTGTACTCGACCTTGACGAGGCGCGGTCCCCGGGTCGACCCCTGACCGACGCCGATGAGGCCGCCGTAGCCGCCGGCGGCGAGTTCCTTCTCACCGAGGACGGTGACCTTGACCTTGCGGGACTTCGCCTGGTCCTTGACGAGCTGGGCGAAGGACTCCGGGTAGAGGTCGAGCGGGGGCGTGTTGACGAGATCGCGGGCGGCGTTCGTCGCCGCAGCGATGATCGTGCCGGCCTCGTGAGCCGCTGCGTTCGTCTTGCCCTTCGGGCCGAGCACCGTGACGGGGCCGGGCACGCGGTCGTCGTCGCCCGAGCGGTAGGTCGTGAAGCGGTAGGCGCCCAGGGCGGCGCCGACGGTGACGGCTTCGACGGCGGCCGGGGAGTCGACGGGCAGTGCCACGGCGATCGAGGAGGCGCCCGAGAGTGCGCGCAGTGCGGCACCGGCGGCCCGGCGCAGGACTTCGTTCGCGGCCGCGGCATCGTCGCCGGCGCTCGTGGCATCGAGGTCGCCGAGACCGACGAGGAGGATGCTCTCGGCGGTCACGCCCTTGGGTGCGGGGATGCGCGCGGTGGCTCCGGCCTTCCCGGTGAATTCGATGGCCCGGGCCGCGTCGTCGACGGCGGTGCGCACCGTCTTCGCGGAGTCGAGGCCGTGGACCGAACCGTCGGCCACGCCGAGGACGAGGACGGCTGCACTCACCTTCGTGGGGGTCGTCGAAGCGTAGCTGCTGGGGGTGGTGGCACCGGGCATGGAATCCCTTTCTTCGTCGTTGAGCGTTGTCTCGATCCTAGTCGCAAAACCCGCCGAGGTCGTGTTCGGAGCACGGCGGGCACCGGGCACTGGCCTATTGTTGAGACGTGTACCGACTCATCTTCTCTCTCGTCTTCCGACCGATGGACGCCGAGCGCGCGCACCATCTCTCCTTCTCCGCCCTCCGGATCCTCGACCGGATCCCGCTGCTCGGCAGGCTGCTGCGCCTCGTCTTCGCCCGGGGCACCAGCGCTCCGGTGAACGTCCTCGGCCTCACCTTCCCCAACCGGGTGGGCCTGGCCGCCGGCTTCGACAAGAACGGCGTCGGGATCCGCGCGCTGTCGGCCCTCGGCTTCGGACACATCGAGGTGGGCACGATCACCGCGCACGCCCAGCCGGGCAATGACCGGCCGCGGCTCTTCCGACTCCTGCGCAACCGTGCGCTGCTCAACCGGATGGGGTTCAACAACGACGGGGCCCGGCAGGCGTCGTTCAACATCACCGCCCAGCGGCGCGCGCTCAACGCACTGCCCGCCCGGCAGCGTCCGATCATCGGAGTCAACATCGGCAAGACGAAGGTCGTGCCCGCCGCTGACGCGGTCGCCGACTACGTCGCCTCGACGCGGGAGCTCGCACCGCTCGCCGACTACCTCGTCATCAACGTCAGCTCCCCGAACACCCCCGGTCTGCGCGACCTCCAGTCGGTGGCGAGTCTCGAACCGATCATCACCGCTGTCAGGGACGCCGCCGCCGAGGTGGTCGCGGCACCCCGGTCGACCCTCGGTCACGTCCCGCTGCTCGTCAAGATCGCCCCGGACCTCTCCGACGAGGATGTCGTCGACATCTGCGACCTCGCGGTGCGCACCGGCGCCGACGGCCTCATCGTGACGAACACGACGATCGATCGCGCTGTGCTCACCGGCCCCGAGGCCGAGTTCGCCCGGTCCCAGGCCGGCGGCATCTCCGGGCGCCCCCTGGCTCCGCGCTCCCTCGAGGTGCTCCGGCTCGTGGCCGCCACCGTGAGCGGGGAGCTGACGATCATCTCCGTCGGCGGCATCGGCGACGGAAACGACGTCGGCGCCCGCGTGGCAGCGGGCGCCGATCTCGTTCAGATCTATTCGGAGATGATCTACTCGGGCCCGTTCTGGCCCGGCCGGATCATCCGCTCCGGCGGGCGGACCCGCCTGCTCACTCGGGGTACTGGCGGCGCTTGACCTGCGGCTTGGGCATGCGCAGCGGCCGCAGCTGGACGCTGCGCATGACCGCGTAGAACGGCAGGCCGCGCTCGACCGTGCCGAACTTCGCCCGTAGGCGTCCCTTGAGGATGTAGTTGAGGATGAAGCCGTCGAGGATGACGAGCGCGAGCAGACCCCACACCGCGTACGTGAAGTACTGCTGGATCGCCACGGGCTGGGTGAAGGCGACGACGAGGATGAGGATCGCGGCGGGGATGAAGAGCTCCCCGATCGAGAAGCGGGCGTCGACGAAATCGCGGACGTAGCGGCGCTGCGGGCCCCGGTCACGGCGGGTGAGGTACTTCTCCTCACCGTTCATCATGCCGATGCGCGCACGGTCGCGCTCTTTGCGCTGCTGCTCCTTGGCCCGCTGGTTCGCCACCTTGCGATCCTTCGAGACCAGCGGCTGGCGCCGCATCGATTCCTGCTGGCTGCGTTTGGGGGTGGGACGTCCCTTCTTCGCTTCCGCATCACGAGGGCTGGCCTCGCCTGCGGTGAGGTCGTCGTCTGGCGTCGTGGAGGAGTCGTTGTCCTCGTGAGTCTTTTTGCTTCCGAACACCCTTTCAATACTACCGTTGGACCATGACCGAATCGACTTCCGCGCTTGACGGCGCCTCCCTGCACACCCGCGTCGACGAGATCTTCGACGACGTCCTCGACTCCCTCACCGATCTCGTGGCGATCCCGTCCGTGGCCTGGCCGAGCTTCGATCCTGCCGCGGTCACGGCCAGCGCCGAGGCGGTCGCCGCCCTCGCCCGCGACCTCGGCCTCGACGTCGAGATCCTCACCGCCGACACCGCGGACGGCACACCCGGCTATCCCGCCGTCGTCGCCTCGGCGCCGGGGCCTGCGGGGGCACCCACGGTGCTCCTCTACGCCCACCACGACGTCCAGCCGCCCGGCCGCGACGAGGCCTGGGACACCGAGCCGTTCGTCGCCACGCGGAAGGGGGACCGTCTCTTCGGTCGCGGCGCCGCCGACGACAAGGCCGGGATCATGGTCCACCTCACGGCTCTGCGGCTGCTCGCCGACCGCCTCGGCGTCGGGGTGCGCCTCTTCATCGAAGGGGAGGAGGAGGCGGGCAGCCCGAGCTTCCGGAACTTCCTCGAACGCTACCGGGACAAACTCGCCGCTGACGTCATCGTCGTCGCCGACTCGAGCAACTGGGCTGCCGGCACCCCGGCCCTGACGACGAGCCTGCGCGGGATGTGCGCCCTCGAATTCGAGGTCTCCACGCTCGATCACGCTGTGCATTCGGGCATGTACGGGGGAGTGGTGCCCGATGCGATGCTCGCGATGACGAAGGTGCTCGCGAGCCTTCACGACGACGACGGCGCGGTCGCGGTGGCCGCACTCGCCGCGGTGCCCGAATCCCCGATCGACTACGCCGAGGCCACGGTCCGCGAGGACTCCGGTGTCCTGCCCGGAACCGCGCTCATCGGCACCGGGAGCCTGGCCTCGCGGATGTGGACGCAGCCGTCGATCACCGTCATCGGCCTCGACATCCCCGACGTCGACGTCTCCTCGAACACGCTGCAGCCGAGCCTGCGGGCGAAGCTGTCCATCCGACTCGCCCCCGGGGACACCCCTGAGAGCGCGATCGCGGCGGTGACGAAGCACCTCGAGGACAATCTTCCCTTCGGCGCGACCCTGAGCATCGGGGCGACCGAGGGCGGCAGCCCTTGGCAGGCCGACCTCGACGATCCCGCTGTCCGGGTCGCCCGGGCCGCTCTCACCGAGGCGTGGGGGACGGAATCGCTGACGATGGGCATCGGCGGATCGATCCCCTTCATCGCCGACCTCCTCGAGGTCTTCCCGCAGGCCTCGATCCTCGTCACCGGGGTCGAGGATCCCGACGCCCGAGCGCACAGCGCCAACGAGTCCCTCTATCTGCCCGACTTCAAGGCCGCGATCGTCGCCGAGGCGCTTCTCCTCGACGCCCTCGGACGTCAGGGTCGTCGCGCTGGCGACGCCGCGCCGGGCACGTCAGCGCAGGCGTGAGCGCAGAGGATTTCGGCGCGCGGGGAATAGGTCCCGGATGATCCGCGTTGAACGCGGTGTAGCCTTGGGCCCAAGACCACATAAGGAGCAGCAATGACAGCGACGAACGAAGCCACCGCCACGCACGAGGTCGAGCTCTCGGGCGAGGCCGCGGACAAGGTCCGCAGCCTCCTCCAGCAGGAGGGCCGCGACGACCTGCGCCTGCGTGTGGCAGTGCAGCCCGGCGGCTGCTCGGGACTCATCTACCAGCTCTACTTCGACGAGCGCTTCCTCGACGGCGATGCCGTGCGCGACTTCGACGGCGTCGAGGTCATCGTCGACCGGATGAGCGTTCCCTACCTCAACGGGTCGACCATCGACTTCTCCGACACCATCGAGAAGCAGGGCTTCACGATCGACAACCCCAATGCGGTCGGATCGTGCGCATGCGGCGACTCGTTCCACTGAGTCTTTCCGTCTAGCGCCCGCTGACACACAGCGAAATGGACCTGGAGGATCTGCGCGCCGTAACTTCGACGGCGTCGGAACCCCAGGTCCTTTCCGCATATCGGGCCGGTCTCTTCCCGATGGGCATCGGACGCGGCGGCACCGGACGCATGGGCTGGTGGGCGCCGCGCCGCCGCGGGGTGCTCCTGCCCGGGGACCTGCGGGTGAGCAAGAGCCTGCGGAAGTCGATGCGCGCCTTCGACTTCACCGTCGACACAGCCTTCGACGACGTCATCCGGGCGTGCGCCGACCCCTCCCGCGCCGGTGCTTGGATCACCCGGGAGATCCTCGACCTCTACACCTCCCTGCACGCCCACGGCTGGGCGCATTCGGTCGAGGTGTGGAAGGACGGACGCCTCGCAGGCGGACTCTACGGCGTGGCGATCGGCTCCCTCTTCGCCGGCGAGTCGATGTTCCACCGTGAGACCGACGCCTCGAAGGCCGCCCTCGCCCACCTCGTCGGCCTCCTCGACGACCCCTCCGGCGGTGTCACCTCGGCGGATGAGGGGGAGTGGCTCATCGACACACAGTGGCAGACACCACATCTGGCCACCCTCGGCGTGTCGGAGATCAGCGGTCTCAAGTACGCCGCGCGGCTTGAATCCGCGCTCCGGGGCAATCGCGCTCAGCTAATTCTCAACAAATGAACATCTGCATGTGAATTTCTACCGTGTGTAGCGGTAGTCTGTTAGATGACAAAGTACGAGTTCGTCTTTCGGCCTGCCGAAGGGCGAAGATGGTTGTGAAAGGCTGCACGTGGATTCTCCGAATCAGTCAGGACCGCGACGGTCCTGGGCGAAGCGGCTCGGCATTCTGGGCGCCCTGGCTCTGCCGGCGCTCCTTAGCGGATGCACGAAAGAGCAGATTGCCAACGGATTCTTCCCACTCGAATCGAAGGGTGCGACCAACCACACGGAGGCCTACACCGCCCTGTGGAACGGAGCGTGGATCGCTTCGATGATCGTCGGCCTCATCGTCTGGGGCCTCATCCTGTGGGCGATCGTGGCCTACCGCCGCCGCAAGAACGATCGCGGTCTGCCGGTGCAGATGCGCTACAGCATGCCGATCGAGATCCTGTTCACGGTGACGCCCGTCATCCTCGTGCTCGGATTCTTCTTCCAGAACGTCCAGGTGATGGCCAAGACCACCGACGACCGGACGCCCGGCGCGCAGGTCATCGAGGTCGCCGCCAAGCAGTGGGCATGGGACTTCAACTACGTCAATCAGGACGTCTACTACGCGGGCACGCAGGTCAACCTCGACGGCACCGAGAAGCCGGGTGAGAAGGCTCCGACCCTCTACCTGCCCGTCAACACCGACCTCGAGATCAAGCTGCACTCGCGTGACGTCATCCACTCCTTCTGGGTCCCCGCCTTCCTCGAGAAGCGCGACATGATCCCCGGCCACGATCAGAGCCTGTTCCTGCGTGCCGAGAAGGAAGGCGAGTACGTCGGCAAGTGCGCTGAACTCTGCGGTGAGTACCACTCGGAGATGCTCTTCAACGTCAAGGTCGTCTCCAAGGCCGAATTCGACGCGTACACGAAGTCGTTGGCAGACGAGGGCAACACCGGTCAGCTCGGGCCCGAATACGATCGCAACTGGTACCCGAAAGAAGGTGCAGAAGAATGACCGCCATGACAGATCAGGCGGCTCTTGACGCTCCGGTGGTTCCCCGGAGCAAGGGCAAGATCATCGTCGACTGGATCACGTCGACGGATCACAAGACCATCGGGTACATGTACCTGATCGGCTCGTTCTTCTTCTTCTGCGTCGGCGGCGTGATGGCTCTGATCATCCGCCTCGAGCTCTTCGAGCCCGGCATGCAGATCGTCGAGACGAAGGAACAGTACAACCAGCTGTTCACGATGCACGGCACGCTCATGCTGCTGATGTTCGCGACACCGCTGTTCGCCGGCTTCGCCAACGTCATCATGCCGTTGCAGATCGGCGCTCCCGACGTCGCGTTCCCCCGACTCAACGCCTTCGCGTTCTGGCTCTACCTCTTCGGCAGCCTCATCGCCCTCTCCGGCTTCCTCACCCCGCAGGGTGCGGCAGCATTCGGCTGGACGGCGTATGCGCCATTGAGCAATACGACATTCACACCAGGCGCGGGCGGCAATCTCTGGGTCCTCGGCCTCGCGCTGCAGGGCTTCGGCACGATCCTCGGTTCGGTCAACTTCATCACCACGATCATCACGATGCGCGCTCCGGGCATGACGATGTTCCGCATGCCGATCTTCAGCTGGAACGTCCTCATCACCGGCATCCTCGTGCTCATGGCCTTCCAGCCGCTGGCCGCGGCCCTGCTCGTGCTCGCCTCCGACCGCATACTCGGGTCCCATGTGTTCAGTCCGGGCAACGGCGGACCCATACTCTGGCAGCACCTGTTCTGGTTCTTCGGACATCCAGAGGTCTACGTCATCGCTCTGCCGTTCTTCGGCATCATCACGGAGATCATCCCTGTCTTCAGCCGCAAGCCCGTCTTCGGCTACAAGGAGCTCGTGTTCGCGACGATCTCGATCGCGGCCCTGTCCGTGACCGTGTGGGCGCACCACATGTACGTCACCGGCGTGGTGGCGTTGCCGTTCTTCGCCTTCATGACGATGCTCATCGCGATTCCCACAGGTGTGAAGTTCTTCAACTGGATCGGCACGATGTGGAGAGGCTCGATCACGTTCGAGACGCCCATGGTCTGGGCGATCGGCTTCCTCGTGACCTTCCTCTTCGGCGGTCTCACGGGTGTCATCCTCGCCAGCCCGGCGCTCGACCAGTCGGTCTCGGACTCGTACTTCGTCGTCGCGCACTTCCACTACGTCGTCTTCGGCACGGTCGTGTTCGGGATGTTCGCCGGATTCTACTTCTGGTGGCCCAAGTGGACGGGCCGGATGCTCAACGAGAAACTCGGCCACATCCACTTCTGGATCCTCTTCATCGGCTTCCACAGCACGTTCCTCGTCCAGCACTGGCTCGGCGTCGACGGCATGCCCCGTCGCTACGCGGACTACCTGCCGCAGGACGGCTTCACCTGGATGAACCAGGTGTCGACGGTCGGCGCGATGCTGCTCGGTCTCTCGATGGTTCCGTTCTTCTGGAACGTGTGGATCACGGCGCGCAATGCGCCGAAGGTCACCGTCGACGACCCGTGGGGCTACGGCGGTTCGCTCGAGTGGGCGACCTCGTGCCCGCCCCCGCGCCACAACTTCACGTCGCTGCCCCGCATCCGTTCGGAGCGCCCGGCATTCGACGTCAACCATCCTGAGCTTCTCGAATACGCCGGACACGGCCACGCAGAACCTCAGCTCACCGGAGGTGCTGCCAAGTGAAGGCTTCGATCAATCTCTTCGTCCTCTGCGGCATCTTCTTCATGATCATGGCCGTCATCTACGGCTTCGTCACCCATTTCGACGAGATGGTGGGCTTCCCGGCCCTCCTCCTCGTGGGCGTCATGTCGATCATGATCGGCGTCTACCTGTGGCTGACCGACCGTCGCGTCGGCCGTCAGCCCCAGGACACCGAGACCGCCGAGATCTCGGATGCGGATGCCGACTATGGCTTCTTCAGCCCGTGGAGCTGGTGGCCGATCGTCTGCGCCGCTGCCGGTGCCGTCTCGTTCTACGGTATCGCCATGGGCTGGTGGATCTTCCCGTTCGGTGCCGTGCTCGGCATCATCGCGCTCGTCGGCATCTCCTACGAACACGATCGCGGCGGATTCGCGCACTGACCACCGCATGAGCGGCCCGCATCGCTGATGCTCCGCTCAGCCGCGAAGGCCCGGACTCGTGAGAGTCCGGGCCTTCGCGCATTCACGCCGCTGACGCTGTGGTGGGGTCGTGCGCCGGCGTGCCTGTTCGATCCGGCGCCGCGGGACATCGGCAGGCCATCCGATGCCGGCCTGGCATCAGCCGACGCTTCTTGCACGCGCTGGAGCGCTTTGTCCGCGCTCAGCGCGCCTCATACCGTCAACGGCTCCCGCCGCTGCTGACAACGCCGCCTGAGCGCCTTCTCCAACCCGTCCAGGGCGGTGAGCATTGCGCTCAGTGCAGTGGTCGATGCAATGGTCACGTGCGGGGTCGCAGATCCAGTAGTCGTCCGAGGCGCGATGGCGCGGTGTTCGGGGGCGCGGCCACCGCCTCGTCGGTTGCACTGCCCTGGCGCGGAGGAGCTCGCACGGATCCGTCCCTGTCGTGACGGACGACCGCCTCGACGACCAGTCGACCGCCTCGACGACCGTACGACCGCACACGCACCTTGGGACCACCTCGACGACCATGGGACCGCCCCGACGACCATGGGACCGCCCCGACGACCATGGGACCGCCCCGACGACCATGGGACCAAACGGGCACCCATCGCTGACTGCGCACCCTTTATTGGAGTGATCGAGAACGCGTCAGTGGAGCACGCGCTGCAGCGATCTGGGCCGCGGGACGGTGACCAGCGGACACAGAGGCCCCCGAACGATTGCACCGTGGAAAGCGACGTCCTCAGCAATACCGTCGGGAGAGCCCCAGACCACTGGATCCTTCGCGTAGGGAGTCCATCACGATCAGGGGGATTGGGACCCAGACCACCGGTTCCTTCGCGTAGGGAGTCCATCGCGAGGAGGGGAGTGGGCGCGCCGGCGGTGTGGCCTCTCGTGGCTGTCGAGCCGTGGGGAGCGTCACGCCGAGGGATCGCGTCGGCCGCACTCCGCGCCGAAACCGCGTCGCTCGTTCAACACTTCGCGCGTTCATCACCGCTCCGGCGACTCACCGACCGCTCATTCAACACTTCGCGTGAATAAGTCGCCTTTGGGGACCGCATTTTCACGCGAACTGTTGATTGAGCGCCCGCCTGGCTGTTCGGCAGCCTGAGTCCCGCCGTGACGGTTCGCGCAGGACAGGGGAGATGAGAGCGGCGGGAGCGCGGACACCGTCGATGAGCCGACCGCCAGGTGCGCCCCTCAGGAGGACGTTCTCGCGGCTGTTCAGCTGGGGGAGCGGGACAGTCGGCGGGTACGCGAGAGGGCCCAGCACATGATGTGCTGGGCCCTCTCGAGTGCGACCGGAGTCAGCGGGTCAGAGTCCGGTGCTCGCCGGAATCCGAACCGTGGCGATCAGTGGCTGATCGACTTCTGATCCGCGCCCTCGACCGCTCCGTGGTCGTGGTGCGAGGCCTCGAGCTCGGTCTTCGTCACCGGTGCCACACGGTCTTCGAAGAAGAACTTCGACAGGCGGGCGCGGAACTTCTCGAGCTTGGTCACCTTGCCCTCGGCGTTCGGCTGCGGCGGGATGTAGTGCGGCGATTCGAACGCGGTGAGCTTCCACAGCTTGTTCGGCGGGAGCGCCTCGTGACGCTCGAGGAACTCGCCGTGGGGGAGGCGGATGATGTTCGCCGTCTCCCGACCGTGCAGAGCGACTTCACGGTCCTTGCGCTGCAGTGCGAGGCACATGCGCTTGGTCACGATGTAGCCGATGACCGGGCCGATGAAGAAGAGCGTGCGGAAGATGTAGATCATGTCGTTGAGCGACATGTGGAAGAACACGGCGATGATGTCACCCGACGCAGCAGCCCACATGTTGCAGTAGAAGATGATGCCTGCGACACCGATCGCGGTGCGTGTGGGGTTGTTGCGCGGACGGTCGAGGATGTGGTGCTCACGGTTGTCCTTGAGGAGCCAGGCCTCGAAGAACGGGTAGACGAACATCGCTGCGAACACGCCGCCCATGACGAGCACGGCGCTGTTGATGTTGAACGAGATCGGCCAACCGGCGATGTAGAACTCGAACCAGCCCGGCACGATGCGGAGGAAGCCGTCGGCCCAGCCGATGTACCAGTCCGGCTGCGTGCCGGCGGAGACGGGGGAGGGGTCGTACGGTCCGTAGTTCCAGATCGGGTTGATCGTGAACAGTGCTGAGATGACGGAGATGAGACCGAAGATGAGGAAGAAGAATCCTCCGCCCTTCGCGGCGAACGTCGGGAGGACGGGTTCGCCGACGACGTTCTTCTCGGTGTGTCCGGCGCCGGGCCACTGCGTGTGCTTGTGGACGACGACGAAGATGAGGTGGATGCCGATGAGCGCGATGAGCAGCGCCGGGACGATCATGATGTGCAGCGAGTACAGTCGCGACACGATGTCGACACCCGGGAACTCGCCGCCGAAGAGGAAGAACGAGATGTAGGTGCCGACGAGCGGCAGCGACTTGAGGATGCCGTCGATGATGCGCAGACCGTTGCCCGAGAGCAGGTCGTCCGGCAGCGAGTAGCCGGTGAAGCCGGCCGCCATCGCGAGGATGAGGAGGAAGACGCCGACGACCCAGTTGAGCTCGCGCGGCTTGCGGAAGGCACCCGTGAAGAAGACACGCAGCATGTGAAGGCTGAGTGCCGCGACGAAGAGCAGAGCGCCCCAGTGGTGCATCTGGCGAATGAAGAGTCCGCCGCGGATCTCGAAGGAGATCGCGAGCGTCGAGTCATAGGCCTCGGAGATCTGGACGCCGCGCAGCGGCACCCAGGGTCCCTCGTAGTGGAGCTCGCCCATGGCGGGCTGGAAGAAGAACGTGAGGAACGTGCCCGAGAGCACGACGATGACGAAGCTGTAGAGGGCGACCTCGCCGAGCATGAAGGACCAGTGCGACGGGAAGATCTTGCGCCCGAACTCGCGGACGAGGACAGAGGCCCCGACGCGCTGTTCGGTGAAGTTCGCCAGCTTCCCGACGGTTGTTGTGGGCTGTGCAGTACTCATGGGTGATTGATCTCCCAGAACGTAGGTCCGACAGGCTCAGGGAAGTCCGACTGCGCGACCAGGTAGCCTTCGCTGTCGACCCGGATGGGCAACTGTGGCAGCGGGCGCTTCGCCGGGCCGAAGATGACCTTGCAGTGCTCGGTCACGTCGAACGTCGACTGGTGGCACGGGCAGAGCAGATGGTGGGTCTGGTGCTCGTAGAGGGCCACCGGGCAGCCGACATGGGTGCAGATCTTCGAGTACGCGACGATGCCGTCGTGCGACCAGTCGGCGCGTGCCGGATCCTCTTTGAGTTCCTTGGGGTCGATGCGCATGAGGAGAACAGCGGCCTTCGCCTTCTCATCGAGCGCATGACCGGCGTTGGACTCGTCGCCGATGCCGGAGGGCAGAACGTGGTAAGCGGAGCCGATCGTGACGTCTTCGGCCTTGATCGGGCGCTCCGAATCGGGGCTGGGAATGCCGCCCGGATCGCGGATGAGTCGCACGCCCTCGCCCCACAGGGTCTTGAACAGGGCGTCGCCGGGCAGCGGCCCGAGGTCGCGGAAGACGAGGATCGCCGGGAGGGGAGCAATCGCCAGTGCTGCGATGAGCGTGTTGCGCAGGAGGGGACGACGGGCGATGCCCGATTCCTCCTTGGCCTGGTGGAGGATCTCGAGCGCGATCGCCTGATCCTCTTCGCTGCCGCTGATGTCATGGCGCTCGTCGATGCCCTCGTGATCGCTCATGAGGTTCTTCGCCCACAGCACCGCGCCGGCACCGAGGGAGAACATCGCGACGGCGGCACCGAGGCCGACCATCATGTTGGCGATGCGGATGCTCTGCATCTCCTCACCCAGGGGGAAGAGGAAGTACGCGACGATGAACCAGATCGTGCCGACCATCGACAGCATGAACCAGAAGGCGACCTGGCGCTCCGCGACCTTCTGGGCGCGGGGGTCGGAGTCGGACAGACGCGGCTTGTGCTCGGGCAGGCCCGGGTTGGTGAACCCGTTCAACTCCTCGAGCTGGCTGCCGCCGCCGGAGTGCTCTTTCGAGGTCATCGAATAATTCCCCGTCTAATCTCGTAATGGAAGGTGGTCAACAACGCTGCGCTCATTTCGCTCTCGAGGACAGCCAGACGGTCAGACCGATGACTGCTGCGAGTCCGAAGAACCAGATGAAGAGGCCCTCGGCCACTGGTCCGAGCGAACCGAGCTTGAAGCCGCCGGGGGACGGGTTCTCCGAGACTTCGCGGACATAGGAGATGATGTCGCGCTTGTCTTCGGGGGTGAGGTTCGCGTCGTTGAAGATGGGCATGTTCTGCGGTCCGGTCTGCATCGCCTCGTAGAGGTGCTTGGGCGAGACATCCTGGAGGTTCGGGGCGTACTTGCCCCGGGTCAGCGCGCCGCCGGCGCCGACGACGTTGTGGCACATCGCGCAGTTGGTCCGGAAGAGGCCGCCGCCGACGGCGGGGTCGCCCTTCTCGGGATCGATGTACTGAGCTTCGGGGATCGCCGGTCCCGGTCCCAGAGAAGCGACATACGCTGCCAGCTGCTCGGTCTGCTTCTCGTTGAACTGGGGTTCCTTGGCGGGGGCCTGCGGGCCGTTGGCCTGCAGGGGCATGCGACCGGTGCCGACCTGGAAGTCGACGGCCGCGGCGCCGACGCCGATGAGGCCGGGGCCGGCCTTGGTGCCCTCGGCGTTGAGGCCGTGGCAGGTTGCGCAGTTCGCGGCGAAGAGCTTCTGGCCCTCTTCGATGTCAGAGGCGCTGGCGGTCTGGGCCTTGGCGCTCGAGGTCTGAGTGAAGAGAGCATACGCTCCGCCGGTCAGCAGCAGGCCCACGAGGAGCAGCACGACGAGTGCCATCGGGTGCCTGCGGCGATCTGCTAAAAGCTTCACGGGAAAGTCCTTTGCTTGAAGTTTCTGATGTCCGGGTGACCGTGTCGGCGGTGGACTACTGGAGGAGGTAGATGACGCCGAAGAGGCCGATCCAGACGACATCGACGAAGTGCCAGTAGTAGGACACGCAGATCGCGAATGTGGCTTCGTGGTGGCCGAACTTCTTCGCTCCGTAGGCGCGTCCGATGACGAGCAGGAAGCAGATGAGTCCGATGGTGACGTGGAGGCCGTGGAAGCCGGTGGTCAGGTAGAAGACCGAACCGTATCCGTCGGTGTCGATCGACAGCCCCTCGCGCACGAGCTCCGCGTACTCCATGACCTGACCCGAGACGAAGACCGCGCCGAGGAGGAACGTGAGGTAGAACCACTCGATCATGCCCCACTTGGCGATGTTGAACAGCCCTCCGGTCCGGCGGGGCCGGAACCGCTCAGCCGCGAACACGCCCATCTGGCAGGTGAAGGACGACGACACCAGGATGATGGTGTTGCCGAGCGCGAACGGGACGTTCAGCAGCTCGGTCTGCGTCTCCCACAGACCCGGGACGACGGATCGGATGGTGAAGTACATGGCGAAGAGCGCGGCAAAGAACATCAGGTCGCTCGCGAGGAACACGATGAAGCCCACCGTGGTCACATTCGGGCGATTGACTACCGGATGCGCTGGCGCTGTCTGGGATGCAGTGGCAGTTGACACCCCACCATTATTACCCGTCTCGGGGTGAGTTTTCACCTTTTACCCAGGTTTCGGAGGAGAAATTTCTACACGGTGTAGCGAAATCCCCGGATTGGTGCCCCAATCTCGTGATTCTGTGATCTCCACCCCGCGTGTCGAAGACGCGATAGGATGCCGCAGGTAAGGTCCGCCTCCTGTTGGGAGGCGGTGCACGCGCCCCCGGATGGAGAGCACTGAGCAATGACGGATCACCCGCGCACGACAGCCCCGGCGACCACGGTCACCGGGACCGCTTCGACAGGTGCGGATGTCGCTGCGAACTGGCCCGATCTGCTCATGACCCTCATGCACGGCCAGGACCTCACCGAGGCGCAGGCCTCGTGGGCGATGGATCAGATCATGTCCGGGCAGACGCCGGATGTGACGATGGCCGCATTCCTCGCCGCCCACCACACGAAGGGGGAGACGGTCGCGGAGATCGCCGGTCTCGTCGCCGCGATGATGGATCACGCGGTGCCCCTGCCGGGTCTCGAGGACTCCGTCGACATCGTCGGCACCGGCGGTGACCGGGCGAAGACCGCGAACATCTCCTCGACTGCGGCGATGATCATCTCCGCCACCGGGCAGCGGGTCGTCAAGCACGGCAACCGGGCGACCTCCTCGGCGTCCGGGTCGGCCGACGTCCTCGAGGCTCTCGGCGTGCGGTTCGACATCACGCCGGAGCAGACGGGCATCGTCGCCGCCGAGGTGGGGCTCGCGTTCTGCTTCGCCAACGTCTTCCATCCGTCGATGCAGTTCGTCGCCGCCGTGCGGCGCCAGATCAGCGTGCCGACGGCGTTCAACATCCTCGGTCCGCTGACGAACCCGGCCCGCGCCCGGCACACGGCGATCGGCGTCGCCGATGCGCAGATGGCCCCGCTCGTCGTCGGCACGCTTGCCAAACGCGGTCACCAGGCGGTCGTCTTCCGCTCCCGTGACGGCCTCGACGAATTGAGCAACACCGATGTCAACGACGTCTGGGAGGTCCGCCACGGCGAGGTCGAGCACACGACCTTCGATGCCCTCGACCTCGGGTTCGAACGGGTGACGAAGGACGACCTGCGCGGCGGGGGTCCGCTCGAGAACGCCGCGATCACCCGCTCGGTGCTCGCCGGCGAGAAGTCACCGGTGCGCGACATCGTCCTCATCAACGCGGCCGCCGCGCTCGTCGCCGCCGACGAGGCCGCTGTCGGATCGTTCACCGAGCGCCTCGCCGCGAAGCTGCGCATCGTCGAGGACACCGTCGACTCCGGGCTCGGGGCCCAGAAGCTCGATCAGCTCGTCACGGTCTCACGACGCATCGCCGAGGCGAACGGCGCCTGAGGCCCGGGCGTGGAAGGCTGCGCCCTCCCGCGGCAGCGCCCACTCCCCGGTGACCGACCACGGCACGGCTGTCTCCAGCCAGTGGGCGAGCATCCGCGTCTCCTCGGGCAGCGGATCGCCGGGGGAGGGGAACAGGCCCGGGGACGGCACCCACTCCGCTGTCGCCGCCAGCGCCGTGAAGGCCTCGTCGAGGCCGGTCGGCGTCGACCGGTGACCGGCCGCGGCGAGCCGACCGTGGCGGATGACGACGAGATCGATTCCGCCCTCGCCTCCCGGGGCCCACGCCTGGATCTCCTCGACGGCGGCCAGACGTCCCACGGTCTCGGCGCGGGCGGCCGTGGTCAGTGCCGCCCGCATGCCGTCACGGACCTCGGCGGCCGTCTCATAGCGGGCTTCCCCGGACAGCCGTGCCATCCGCTCCCGACTGTGCTCGCGCAGCGAGGTGAAGTCTCCCGACAGCGCGCCGAAGAGCCCGGCGATGACCGCCCGGTACTCGCTCGGATCGGTGACTCCGGCGCAGGGACCCCCGCACTGTCCGACCTGAGCGCTCACGCACGCACGGTGGGCTGCCAGTGTCGCGGGACTCACCTTCGCGGTGCACCGTTTGACGGGGTAGAGGGTCTCGAGGAGCTCCTTGACCGCCTGGGCCCGCTTCCGGGAGCGGAACGGGCCCAGCGGCGGTGCCGGTGAGCGCTCGAGTGCGGAGCGGGAGCGGACGACGGAGAGCCTCGGGTAGGCCTCGTCGCTGAGGACGACCCAGGCGCTGCGCTCGGGGTTCTTCGAGCGCCGGTTGTACGGCGGGGCGAGTTCGCCGATGAGGCGGACCTCGCGCACCTCCGCTTCGAGGACGTGCGCGCACGGCAGCGCGGTGACCTCCTGGGCGACGGTGATCATCTCAGCCATCCGCCCCCGATTCTCCGAGGCGTTGAAGTAGCCGCGCACGCGTCGGGCCATGTTGCCGGACTTCCCGATGTAGAGGACTCGACGGGTGCCGTCGACGAACATGTAGACACCCGGCTCGGCGGGCACGCCCTTCGCGAGGTGCGCTTTGGCCTGGCGGCGCGCCCAGCCCGCCTGACGGACCGTCGCGAGCTCTTCGAGGGTGGTGATGCCGAAGCTCCCGAACCGCTCGAGGAGGCGGTGGAGCACCTCGCCGGTCGCGCGAGCGTCGGACAGGGCGCGGTGGTCGGGTTCGACCGCGGTGCCGAAGTGGGCCGCGAGCGTGCCGAGTTTGTGGTTGCGGACCTCGTCGCGACCGAGCACGCGGCGCGAGAGCGTCACCGTGTCGAGCACCTGAGGGCTCGGCCAGTGGTAGTCGAGACGGTCGCATGCGGAGCGGAGGAAGCCGATGTCGAAGGGGGCGTTGTGGGCGACGAGCACGGTGCCGGCGGCGAATTCGAGGAAGCTCGGGAGCACCGAGCGGATCGTCGGGGCGTCGTCGACCATGGCGTGGGTGATGCCGGTGAGGCGGGAGACGAACGGGGTGATGACGGAGTGCTCGGGCTTGACGAGGGTCTGGAACTCCCCGATGACCTCCCCGGCCCGCAGCTTGACCGCACCGATCTCGGTGATCTCCGCCGTTCCCGCGTGCGTGCCCGTCGTCTCGAGGTCGACGACGACGAACGTGACGTCGTAGAGCGGGGTGCCGATGTCCTCGAGGCTCAGCTGCGTGTGCTCGAGGCGGGTCGGCGCCCGATCGAAAGGGGCGGCGGGAGACGTCATGGTCGCCAGTGTGCCAGGCGCCCCTGACACGCGCTCACACCGAGGCTCCGCTGTCCCCGCCCTCGGTGCGCGACTGCGTGGGCAGGTGGAAGAACAGTCCGATCGCACCGCCGATGCCGACAGCGAGCCCGACGAGGAGGAACCACTGCGGCAGCGGACGGAAGAGGACTGCCCCGACGATGAGGAGGACGACGGCGCCGAAGGTCGCGACGACGGAGAGCACGAGCGTCGGGGGAGCCGTGCGCCACCCGATCGGGGCCGCGGGCTCGGGTTCCCAGTGCTCGGCGTCGGCCAGCCGCTCCCGGATCTCCTCGACGGGCATCTCGCTCATCGGCGCATCCGGTTCGGAGAGCCGGGCCACGACATCCTCCCAGTGGCTGTCGCTGACCCGGGAGGAGTCGCCGATCGTCTCGGACTCCGGCACGTGCCGACGCCAGTCCTCGGTCTCGTCGTCGCTCATGTCATTCATCAGCAATCACCGCTGCGGCGATATTCCCGGTTCGGGCGAATCCGTCCCCGACCGCGGGGCACCGGCCGCGCGCGGAGCATGCGCGCGATGTGCGGCGGCGGTGACCGCCTCGGCGATGACGTCGGCATCGTAGTCGAGGGTCGCGACATGGCGACTGCGCCGCAACGGCACGATGGCGGCTCGCACGCCGAGGCGGGACCGGAGCACCCGCAGACTCCGCGGTCCGACGACGCTGTCCTGACCGGACACGAGCACCGTCGTGGGCGTCGCCACCTGCCAGAGGTTCTCCCGGAGGTCGCGCAGGGCCGCGGCGAACGAGGCGACCGCGGCCACCGGGGTGCGATCGCCGGCATACTCGTCGCGGTCGGGATGGGCGATGTCGTTGCCGATCGCCGGGACGAAGGGGACGACGTGCCGGAGCACGGGCAACAGGGGAGTGAGCGGGGAGTCGATGTAGAGGCCGGGGTTGACGAGGACGATCTCATCCGGCGGGTTCTCACCCGCCGCCAGAGCGAGGGTCAGTGCCCCGCCCATCGAGAGTCCGGCGATGACGACCCGGGTGTGGCGGGCCTGGAGCTCACGCAGCTCCGCCTCGGCGGCGGCCAGCCAGTCCGCCCACGTCGTGGCCGCAAGCTCCCGCCACGTGCCCCCGTGGCCGGGGAGGAGGGGGACGGAGACGCTGAGGTCCTCGGCTGCCAGGGCGCGCGCGATCGGCTGCCAAGCCGCCGGCGAGCCGGTGATGCCGTGGAGGAAGAGGACCGCGGTGTCCGCAGACGGGGCGATCGCAGAGTACGCGGCGCGCGGGGCGGCAGAGGGGGTGAAGTCGATGTCCATTCCACCAGCATCGCACGTCGGTCGGCGACGCACGGTTCGACAGTGCAGTTGGATATATGATGACCGGGGACGTTCAAGCGTCGTGACATGGAAGGGTGCGCGTGTTCTACTGGTTTCTCAAACGGGTCCTGGCCGGACCCATCCTGCGGATCCTCTTCCGTCCGTGGGTGCGCGGTTTGGACAACCTGCCGCAGGACGGCCCGGCGATCATCGCCGGCAACCACATGCACTTCATGGATTCGATCTTCGTTCCGCTGCTCGCCCCGCGCCCCGTCGTCTACCTCGCGAAGAAGGACTACTTCACCGGACGCGGCATCAAAGGCGCGGCGACGCGGTGGTTCTTCAAACTCAACAACCAGCTGCCGATGGACCGCGGCGGCGGCTCCGGGTCCCAGGCGTCACTGGAGTCCGGGCTCAAGGTCCTCCGTGAGGGCAACTCGCTGGGCATCTACCCCGAGGGGACGCGCTCTCCCGACGGCAAGCTCTACCGCGGCCGCACCGGCATCGCCCGCCTCGTCCTCGAATCCGGGGCCCCCGTCATCCCCGTCGCGATCATCGGCACCGACAAGATCCAGCCCGCCGGCCGTCTCATCCCGAAGTTCCGGCGCGTCGGCGTCGTCTTCGGCTCGCCGATGGACTTCTCGAAGTACGAGGGCCTGCCCGTCGACCGGTTCCTGCTGCGGTCGATCACCGATGAGATCATGTACGAGATCATGCGCCTGAGCGGCCAGGAGTACGTCGACACCTATGCCTCGACCGTGAAGACGAAGCTGCTGACCTCGGCGAAGCCGAAGAAGGCAGCGGAGGAAACCGACGACGGGACCGCCGCCTGAGGTCACATTGTCCGAGGTCACAAGCGGTGCCTGCCGGATCCGTCACAGGTCGGAGACGGTGTTCGATTCCTCCCATAACGGCGACACGCGCAAATCGTTACCTTGGGGTGTTTGTCGCGGCCTCCGCGGCAGAATAGTTTGGAGTTGTTGAATCCCACTGTAGGTTCGCTGCGAAGAGCGGTAGAATGGTTCCATTCTCTGACCCTTCGAAGCGGCCTCGCTTCCCCCAGGGACTATAAGGAGGAGTCGGTGTGAACCGCTCAAGTCACGAAAGCGTCGAGTCGACGCCACTGCCGTCGGCAGCACAGGGTCTCCTGTTCGACGACGACCTGCCCGTCCTCGACGAAGAGGCCGGCTACCGCGGTCCCACCGTGTGCAAGGTCGTCGGCATCAGCTACCGGCGCCTCGACTACTGGGCACGCACCGACCTCGTCACTCCCTCGATCCGCAACGCCACCGGCTCCGGCAGCCAGCGTCTCTACAGCTTCCGCGACATCCTCGTCCTCAAGATCGTCAAGCGCCTCCTCGACACCGGTGTCGGGCTGCAGTCGATCCGCACCGCCGTCGACCACCTGCGGTCCCGCGGCGTCGAGGACCTCTCCCAGATCACGCTGATGTCCGACGGCGCGAGCGTCTTCGAATGCACCTCGCCCGATGAGGTCGTCGACCTCCTCCAGGGCGGACAGGGAGTCTTCGGCATCGCCGTCGGCCGCGTGTGGAACGAAGTCGAAGGCAGCCTCTCGGAACTGCCGAGCGAACGCCTGCCCGAAGACGATTCCGCCGTCCTCGCGATGGACGAGCTCGCGCAGCGCCGCGCCCAGAAGCTCGGCTGAGCACAGACCACAGGGGAAGACGGCGAAGGGCCCAACCGAATCGGTTGGGCCCTTCGCCGTTGTCCCGCACTGCGGCGGGGAGGGTCTAGGACTGCTTGGCCGACTTCCGGCCGCGGATGTTCTCCGAGCGCAGGGCACGCTCGAGGAGGGCATCGAACGAGGAGGCGACCTCCTCGGCGGGTTTGCCCGGCCACGAATGGATGGGCCGAGCCGAGCCCTGCGCCTGCTGCATGACGGCGCGTTCGGCGAGCGGGGGATTGAGGACGAGCGGACCGAACATCTCCCGCATCTCCGTGATCCGGTAGTCGTGCTCGGTCGAACCGGCGCGCACGCGGTTGACGACGAGGCCGAGCGGCTGGATGTCGGAGGTGCCGCGCTGGCGCAGCTCGTCGGCGGCGCGCAGTGCGCGGTCGGCGGCGGCGACGGAGAAGAGACTCGGCTCGGTGACGACCGCCACCCGGCTGCTCGCCGTCCACGCGGTGCGGGTGAGTCCATTGAGGCTCGGCGGGCAGTCGATGAGGACGAGCCGGTAGCCCTTCGCGATGCGGCTGAGCGCATCCTCGAGCCGGCGCAGGTAGCGCTCGGACAGGGAGGGACGGTCGAACTCCGCGGCCCGCGGCGAGCCGGAGATGACATCGAGGTGCCCCAGCTTGTCACCGACCCACCCCGAGGGGATGATCGCCTCGGAGAGGATCTTCTGCGATTTCGGGGCGGCGAGGACGTCGGCGATGTCGACCCTCGTCGAGGTGGGAACGTCGAGTCCCGTCGACGAGTCCGCCTGCGGGTCCATGTCGACGACGAGCGTCGGGATGCCGCGGTTGTACGCGGCCGACGCGAGACCGAGGGTCACGGACGTCTTGCCGACGCCGCCCTTGAGACTGCTGATACTGAGGACAAGCACCCTCCTACGGTAACGTATCCTCCCCGTTCGGGCAGGGTCGACCACGCCGAGGTGATCGCGGTGCCCGAATCGGGGACCCCCTGCATTCAGTGGTCCACGTCACTGAGTAGAGTGGTCTCTCGACAGCCAGTCGACTGTTCGCCGCTCGGCGACCGATGAAGAAGCGAGAAACACGGATGTTCTCTAAAGTGCTTGTGGCCAATCGCGGGGAGATCGCCGTCCGCGCGTTCCGCGCGGCGTACGAACTCGGCGCCTCGACCGTTGCTGTCTTCCCCTACGAAGACCGCAACTCCGAACACCGGATGAAGGCCGACGAGGCCTACATGATCGGCGATGAGGGGCATCCGGTCCGCGCCTACCTCAATGTCGAGGAGATCATCCGCGTCGCCAAGGAGTCCGGCGCCGACGCCGTCTACCCCGGGTACGGCTTCCTTTCGGAGAACCCCGATCTCGCCCGCGCGTGCGCAGAGAACGGCATCACGTTCATCGGCCCCAAGGCCGATGTCCTCGAACTCGCCGGCAACAAGGTCCAAGCGCTCTCGGCAGCCCGCGGGGCGGGAATCCCGGTCCTCGACTCGACCCGTCCCTCCGCGGACATCGCCCAGCTGCTCGCCGACGCCGAATCGATGGAGTACCCCCTCTTCGTCAAGGCCGTCGCCGGCGGCGGGGGCCGCGGCATGCGCCGGGTCTCGGATCCCGACCAGCTCGAGGACGCCCTCAAGGCCGCGATGCGCGAAGCCGAAGGCGCCTTCGGCGATCCCACGGTCTTCATCGAGCAGGCCGTGCAGCGGCCGCGCCACATCGAGGTCCAGATACTCGCCGACAACGATGCGAACGCGATCCACCTCTTCGAACGCGACTGCTCCGTCCAGCGCCGCCACCAGAAGGTCATCGAGATCGCTCCGGCGCCCAACCTCGACCCGGAGATCGCCGCGGCGCTGCACTCCGACGCCCTGAAGTTCGCCGAGGCGCTCGGCTACCAGAACGCCGGCACCGTCGAGTTCCTCCTCGAGACCGACGGGCCCCGAGCGGGCAAGCACGTCTTCATCGAGATGAACCCCCGCATCCAGGTCGAGCACACCGTGACCGAGGAGATCACCGACGTCGACCTCGTCGCCTCGCAGATGCGCATCGCAGCGGGGGAGACGCTGGCCGACCTCGGGCTGCGCCAGGAGGACATGCGGATCAAGGGCGCGGCCCTGCAGTGCCGCATCACGACAGAGGATCCGGCGAACTCGTTCCGTCCCGACACCGGCACGATCACCGCCTACCGGTCCGCCGGCGGCGCGGGCGTCCGCCTCGACGGCGGCACCGTCCACGCGGGCGCCTCGGTGAGCGCGCACTTCGACTCGATGCTCGTCAAGCTCACGTGCCGCGGACGCGACTTCGCCCAGGCCGTCTCCCGCGCCCGCCGCGCCCTCGCGGAGTTCCGCATCCGCGGCGTGTCGTCGAACATCGGCTTCCTCCAGGCCGTGCTCGAGGACCCCTCGTTCGTCGCCGGCGACCTCGCGACCTCGTTCATCGAAGAGCGCCCGCAGCTCCTCGACGCCCGGGTCAGCGCCGACCGCGGCTCGAAGATCCTCGACTACCTCGCCGACGTCACCGTCAACCGGCCCCACGGTGAGCCGACCGTGCGCCTGCGCCCGGCCGACAAGCTGCCCGACCTCGACCTCGGTCAGGCTCCGCCTCCCGGCAGCCGCGACCGCCTCCTCGACCTCGGCCCCGAGGCCTTCGCCCGGTCCCTGCGCGACCAGGAGGCCCTGGCGGTCACCGACACGACGTTCCGCGACGCCCACCAGTCCCTCCTCGCCACCCGGGTGCGCACCCGCGACCTCCTCGCCGTCGCCGGCCATGTCGCCCGGATGACCCCGCAGCTGCTGAGCATCGAGGCCTGGGGCGGGGCCACCTACGATGTCGCGCTGCGCTTCCTCGGTGAGGATCCGTGGGAGCGGCTGGCCCAGCTGCGCGAGGCCGTGCCGAACATCGCCCTGCAGATGCTCCTTCGCGGGCGCAACACCGTCGGGTACACGCCGTACCCCACACAGGTCACCGATGCCTTCGTCGACGAGGCGGCCCGCACCGGCATCGACGTCTTCCGCATCTTCGACGCCCTCAACGACATCGAGCAGATGCGCCCGGCTATCGAGGCGGTGCGCGGAACGAACACGACAATCGCCGAGGTGGCCCTCTGCTACACCTCGGACATCCTCGACCCGAACGAGGAGCTCTACACCCTCGACTACTACCTCCGGCTCGCCGAGCAGATCGTCGAGGCAGGAGCACACGTGCTCGCGGTCAAGGACATGGCCGGCCTGCTGCGTCCGGCCGCCGCAGCGAAGCTCGTGACCGCGCTGCGGGAGAACTTCGACCTGCCCGTCCACGTCCACACCCATGACACGGCCGGCGGTCAGCTCGCGACCCTCTTCGCCGCGGCCGGCGCCGGAGCCGACGCCGTCGATGCCGCCTCGGCGGCGATGGCCGGCACGACGAGCCAGCCGAGCCTCTCCGCTCTCGTCGCCGCCTTCGAGCACACCGACCGGGACACCGGCATCAGCCTCACCGCCGTCGAGGACCTCGAACCCTACTGGGAGTCGGTGCGCAAGGTCTACGCTCCCTTCGAATCGGGCCTGCCCGGGCCGACGGGCCGCGTCTACCGGCACGAGATCCCCGGCGGTCAGCTCTCGAACCTGCGGCAGCAGGCTGTGGCCCTCGGCCTCGGGGAGCGGTTCGAGGAGATCGAGAAGATGTACGAGGCCGCCGATGACATCCTCGGCCACCTCGTCAAGGTCACGCCCTCGTCGAAGGTCGTCGGCGACCTCGCCCTCCACCTCGTAGGAGCCGGCGTCGACCCGGCCGAGTTCGCGGAGAACCCGGAGAAGTTCGACATCCCGGACTCGGTCATCGGCTTCCTCTCCGGCGACCTCGGTGACCCTCCGGGCGGCTGGCCCGAGCCCTTCCGGACGAAGGCCCTGGCCGGTCGCACCCACAAGCCCGTGACCGAGGAGCTCGCGCCAGCGGATGCGGAGGCCCTGACGACCCCCGGACCCGAGCGGCAGGCGAAGCTCAACGAACTGCTCTTCCCCGCCCCGACGAAGGAGTTCGAGCGGATGCGCTCGAGCTTCGGCGACCTCTCGATCGTCGAGACCGCCGAGTACCTCTACGGCCTGACCTCCGGGGAGGAGGCGACCGTCGAACTGTCCAAGGGCAAGAACCTCCTCATCGGCCTGCGCGCGATCGGCGACACCGACGAACGCGGCATGCGCTCGGTGATGTTCACCCTCAACGGCCAGCTGCGTCCGCTCGAGGTCCGCGACCGGTCCGTCGAGTCCGACGTCAAGACCGCGGAGAAGGCCGACCCGTCGAAGCCGGGGCACGTCTCGAGTCCGTTCGCCGGTGTCGTCACCCTCCAGGTCGGCGTCGGCGACACCGTCGAGGCCGGCGATGTCATCGCGACGATCGAGGCGATGAAGATGGAGGCCTCGATCACCGCGCCGGTGGCGGGGCCGATCTCCCGGATCGCGATCGACTCCGTCTCCCAGCTCGAGGGCGGCGATCTCGTGGCGGTCATCGATGCCTGAGCGGGACATCCGCCTGTGGGGTGACCCGGTGCTCCGCAGCAAGGCCGACCCGATCACCGTCTTCGACGACTCCGTGGCGGCGCTGGCCGCCGACCTCGTCGACTCGTCCCTGCCCGAGGGGCGGGCGGCCGTCGCCGCACCGCAGATCGGGGTGGGGCTGCGGGCCTTCGGCTACGACCTCGACGGGCGCACCGGCTACGTCATCAACCCCGAGATCGTCGAACTCGGCGGTCAGCTGCGCGACATCGACGAAGGCTGCCTGTCCGTGCCGGGGCTCTTCTTCCTCACCCCGAGGTGGGAGTTCGCCCGGGTGCGGGGCGTCGATGCGCAGAACAATCCGATCGAGATCTCCGGCACCGAGGTGTTCGCGCAGATGCTCCAACACGAGGTCGCGCACCTCGACGGGCAGGTCTACATCCAGACGCTGCCGGCCGAGCGCCGACGCGAGGCGATGAAGGCCATCCGCAGCGCGGACTGGTTCCTCGCCTCATGACAGTCACCGAGGTGCCCGCCCGGGGTACTGAGAACGAAGGGAAGTCCATGGTCATCGCCCGTACCGCTGTCATCGGCAGCGGACTCATGGGAGCCGGCATCGCCGAGGTGCTCGCGAAGTCCGGTCTCGACGTCATCGTCTCTGAGGTCAGCGACGAGGCGGCTGCCGCCGGTCAGGCCCGGATCGAGAAGTCACTGGCCCGCGCCGTGGAGAAGGGCAAGCTCACGGCCGCCGAGAGCGAGGCGGCCAAAGCGCGGCTGCGGTTGACCACCGACATCGCCGAACTCGCCGACCGGCAGCTCGTCATCGAGGCGGCGAGTGAGAACGAGGAGATCAAGAAGTCGATCTTCGCCCGCCTCGATGAGGTCGTCACCGATGAGGAGGCGATCTTCGCGTCGAACACCTCGTCGATGCCGATCATCCGCTTCGCGCAGGCGACGTCGCGGCCCGAGAGAGTCCTCGGCACCCACTTCTTCAACCCCGCACCCGTCCAGCCGCTCGTCGAGGTCGTGTCCTCGGTGCTCACCGACCCCGGTGTCGCCGAGTCTGTCACGGAGTTCGTGGGTGAGGTGCTCGGCAAGACGCCTGTGCAGGCGCAGGACCGGCCGGGCTTCATCGTCAACGCCCTCCTCATCCCGTATCTGTGCTCGGCGATCCGCATGCTCGAGTCGGGGGCGGCGACGAAGGAGGACATCGACGCCGGCATGGTCGGCGGTGCCGCCCACCCGATGGGCCCGATCGCCCTCGCCGATCTCGTCGGGCTCGACACGTGCCTGTTCGCGGCCCAGAGCATCTTCGACGAGACCGGGGATCCTGCCGCGAAGCCTCCGGTCCTCCTCTCCCGCATGGTCGATGCCGGTCTCCTCGGGAGGAAGACCGGCCGCGGCTTCTACGAGTACTGAGCCCGCACACGCCGACGGGGCTGTCCGCGCACGATGCGCAGACAGCCCCGTTCCGCTGTGCCGGAAGATCCTGGGCTCAGCCGGCGAGGAGCTTCTCGTAGCTCGCGAGCTTGACGCAGGCGACGAGTCCCTCGGCGGCGAGTTCGACGTCGGCCAGCGTCGGCATCGTCGGAGCGATGCGGATGACATTGCCCTGCGGGTCGAGGCCGTAGGGGTGCGTGGCCCCGGCCGGGGTGAGCTTGACCCCGGCCTCGGCGGCGAGCTTGACGATCCGATCGGCTGTGCCTTCGAGGGTCGTCAGGGTGATGAAGTAGCCGCCGTCGGGCTTCGTCCACGTCGCGAGATCCGTCCCGCCGAGTCCGGACTCCAGGGCGTCGAGCACTGCGTCGAACTTCGGGGCGATGATCTCCGCGTGCTTGCGCATATGGTCGATCACACCCTGGCTGTCTTTGAAGAAGCGCAGGTGACGCAGTTGGTTGACTTTGTCGGGTCCGATCGCGATCTTGCCAAGGTTCGAGGTGAACCAGCGCACGGTCTCCGGACCGCCGGCGAAGAACGAGACCCCGGACCCGGCATGGGTGATCTTCGAGGTCGACGCGAAGATCCACGGCCGTTCGGGGTGGCCGGCCGCTGCGCAGAGGTCGAGGATGTCGATGGTCTCCGGATGCTCGTCGCGGAGGTGGTGGAGGGCGTACGCGTTGTCCCAGAGCAGCGTGAAGTCCGGGGCCGCGGCGGGCATCGCGGCGAGCGCGGCGGCCCGCTCGGGGCTGATCGTGATCCCCGTCGGGTTCGAGTACATCGGCACGAGCCACATGCCCTTGACGCTCGGGTCTGCGGCGAGGCGCTGCGCTGCGTCGAGGTCGGGGCCCTCGTCGTCCAGCGGAATGCTCAGCAGCTCGAAGCCGAGGGATTCGGCGAGCGTGAAATGGCGGTCATAGCCGGGGACCGGGCAGATGAGCTTGTGGGGGCCCGCACCCCACGGGGTGGCGTCGGCGGCCGTGCCGTGGAGGAGGGCGAAGGTGAGCGCCTGCGCCATGAGGGTGAGGGAGGCGTTGCCGCCGGCGAGCAGCTGCTCGGCGGGCACCTTGAGCAGCGGCGCGAAGATCTCCCGGAGTTCGATGATCCCGTCGAGGCCGCCGTAGTTGCGCGTGTCGACACCCCCAGGTGTGCGATAGTCGTCCCCGGTCACCTGCGTGAACAGGTCGTCGGCGAGGTCGAGCTGGGCGGGGCTCGGCTTGCCGCGGGTGATGTCGAGGTCGAGACCGCGCGAGGCGAACTCCTCGTACGCGCGGGAGGCCTTCTCGAGTTCCGACTCGAGATCGGGGGTGGGGGTCATCGATGCTCCTTCTCGCCGCGCTGCGACGGTGGTGACTGCCGGTGCCTCCATCCTAGTC
>NZ_SCMW01000036.1:0-36694 GCF_005502845.1 Brevibacterium sp. 2SA
GGGGAGGCGGGCAGGGTCGACGGAGGGCTCAGGAGTCGTCATGGACTCATGATGGCACACGCTCACCACGGCTTGTCGGGCGTCGTCCGTCCTCCGCTGCCGAACGGTCCCTGCTGCTGCTGTTCGCGGTTCGAATCCTCGCCGCGCTGCCGCAGCTCGTCGCGCTTCTGCTCCTCCTCGGTCTGCTGGCCCGAGTCGCTGTTCTCCGACTGATCCTCGCTGCCCTGGTCGTTCTGACCCTGATCGCCCTGGTCGGTCTGGCCGCCGGAGCTGTCACCCTCGTTCTGCTGGTCATCGCCCTGCGAGTCCTGCGAATCGTCGCTGCTCGATCCCTGGTCCTGGGACTGGCCGCCGTCCTTCTTGTCCTGGACGCGTTCGGTGGCCTCGTCGCTCTTCTGCTGGGATTCGCTGTTGTCGGGACGGCATTCGGCCGGGGCGTCGGCGAGGGTCTGCAGCGCCTGGTCGTAGAGCTCCCCGGACTTCTTCTCATCCTGATCGACGATCTGATCGGCGAGCTTCTCGTAGACGTAGGAGAGGTTGATGCGCACCGCGCACTCGTCGCGCGGCGGTGTGAGGTCGAGCGCGGTCTCGAGGTCCTCCTGCGCCGGTTCGAAGCTGCCGACCGCGGCCTTCGCGGTGCCGCGGTTGAAGTACCCGATGTGCCGCTCGAGCGGACTGAGGGCGAGGAACGTCGTCGCGGCCCGCTCCGCCCCGGGGAAGTCGTTCGAGTCGTATCGGACCTGGGAGGAAGCGCCGAAGTAGACGATGGTCGCGATATAGGCGAAGACGAGGGTGAGCACGGTGCCGATGATGAGGTTGACCTTCGTCACCAGGCGCCGCCGCGTCCACAGACCCGTGATCCTGTTCACGACCGTCCTCCGTTCACCGGCTCAGGCTGCGTGCGGGCAGGTGTACCCCCGGGGCCCGCGCCCCCGGGACCAGGACCACCCCAGCCGGCAGCGCCGGTGCCCGGACCACCCGGGAACGGCGGTGCTGCATTCGCCCGGCGACCGCCTCGGCGCGGGGGCATGACCGAGCGCACGCGGATGAGCTCACGGACGCCGAAGACCATCTCGACGGCGATCCACGCGAAGACGAGGATGAGCGGCACCCAGAAGTACTCGTCGACGGTGAGGCGGCCGTCCTTCTGCACGAGCCGCTGATCGTAGGTCGGAGCGGTGTAGACCGAGGCCAGCGGTGTCGAGGCGTCGCGCAGGTGGTAGGGCAGGCCGAGGTCGGAGGCGATCTGCTGGAGGTTGCCCTCGTCGATCCGTGAGATCCCCGGATTGCCCTGGGCGTCGCGGATGTACTCCTCGGTGCCGCCCTGACCCGTGCCGTCCTGGCCGCTGCCGGGGCCGTAGCCGAAGGGCTGGGACTCCTTCATCCGTCCGCCCTGGCTCGTGCCGTAGCCGAACACGGCGCCGCTGTCGATGCGGGAGGCGAACGACGACCACGAATCGGGGCTGCCCTGCGCGGTCTGCTCGCCGTCGCCGAAGTAGAAGACGAGGGTCTGGTTGTCGGGACGGTCCTCGGCGTTCGCGCTCATCCGCTCCTCGAGCTCATCGCCGGCCTCGGTGATCGACGACCCGTTCGAGTTCTGCGACATCTCGGGGGAGAGGACGTCGACGGCGGAGGCGAATGCGGCATGGTCGGTGGTCAGCGGCATCGCCGTCGAGGCAGTCGAGGCGAAGGTGATGATGCTCAGGCGCGCACCCGGCAGCTGCTTGGCGAGTTCGAGCATGTCGTCTTTGACGCCGTCGAGGCGGGTGCCGTCGCCGTCGTAGTCCTCCGCGGCCATCGACGTCGTCGTGTCGACGAGGAAGTAGGCGTCGGCGGCGGCCTCGTACTCCTCGGTCGTCGACTCGACGGGGAAGCCGGGCCGGGCGAGGGCGAGCCCGAGGAGGGCGACGACGCCGATGCGCGCGCACCACTTCCACCGCGGGCCGTCTCCGCGCACGAGCGGGATGATGCACAGGGCCAGGAGGATCGCGACGACGACGCCGACGCCGATCCATCCGAAGAGCGGGTCGAAGATCATGAGCGCACCCTCCAGGCGAGGACGAAGACGCCGATGAGCCCGAACACGGCGATCGCCAGCGGCACGGCGGGCATGTCGTGGACGATCGTGTACGAACGTCCCGGGGTGTTCTCCGCCTCCTGGCTCTGGATCTCCGAGACGATTCTGTCGATCGTCGTCGCCGAGCCCATCTCGAACTGCTCACCGCCGGTCCGGTCGGAGACCGAGCGCAGCTCCTGGGTCTGGGTCGTCGCGAGGATCGAGGGCGGGGAGAGGCTGTAGACGCGGACGCCGGCGTCGATCGCGATGTTCGTCGCCTCGTCGAGTTCGAAGAGGGGTTCGCCGGCGAGCATGTTGTCGGTGGCGAAGACGACCGAGCGGGACCGGTCCTCGTCCTTGCGGTCGAAGTTGTCGATGCAGGACACGAGTCCGTCGCCGATGAGCGAGGATCCGCCGATGTTCGGCGGCGAGGTCGACCACGAGTAGTCGGTGCCCTCCGACCCCCAGGTCCGGAAGCCCTGTTCGGCCTCTTCGAGGTAGTTCTGGACCATGTCGTAGTCGTCGGTGAGCGGGAACGCCGAGACCGCGGTCGCGTTGAACACCGTCATCCCGATGCGCTCACCGTCGAAGCGGTCGACGAGCTGCTGGTAGGCGGCGAGCAGATCCGCGTCGTAGCCGAGCATCGACCCGGACACATCGAGGCAGAGCATGACGTCGCGCAGCTTCTTCTCCGGGTTGACCGTCTCGACCCACGCCGGGCGCGCCACCCCGGCCAGCGCTCCGAGACCGGTGATGGCGATGACGCCGAGGAACGCGGCGGTGGTGAGGAACTTCCGTCGCATCGCCCGGCGGAAGCCGGGCAGCTGCGTCATCCGGCCGCTGTGGGCGACGGCGAGGGAGGACTCGGTGCGCCGGGGACGGCGGAAGACGAAGACGGCGATGCCGGCGAGGACGAGGAGGCCCAGCGCCAGCCACCAGAGCATCAGGACCATCGCGCCACCAGCTTCCTCGCCTCGGCGATCTGCGGACTGAGGTCCGTCGCATCGTCCTCGGCGAATTCGGCTTCGTAGAGGCCCCAGAGGGAGTCGGCGAGGTCGTCGAGCCCGGCAACCGCGGCGTCGCGGTAGGTCAGGTGCTCGGCCTTGACGCCCCACGCGTCGCGGGCGAACTCGCGGACGATCTTCGCCAGCTCCTTCGCGCCCTCCCGCACATCCGTCTGACCTGCGGCGAGGTCGGATTCGACGGCGGAGATCCGCGCCATGTACGTGCTGCGCACGGGGATGGGGATCCGCGACGGCTTCTGGGCTCCGGCACCCGAGGCCGCGCGCAGCAGCGGGGCGGAGAAGTTGATGAGCGCCGCGAGCAGCACGACGGCGGCGGCGACGTACCACCACACCGAGATCTGCAGCGGACCGATGAGTTCAGCGGGACCCACGACGATGCCTCCAGAGCAGTGCGTGCAGATTTCCGAGGGCCTGCTCGGGGTCGGCGACCTCGGTGTGGGAGATGCCGAGCTTCGTGAGCAGGTCGAGACGCTGGCGTCGGCGGGCCGCCTCGGCGGCGACGAACTCACCGCGCACCTTCGGATCGGACATCACCGAGATCGGCAGCCCCACCTCGGCGCGGGCGACGTCATAGGGCGCCGAGGCGGTCGCGAGCTCCGCGAGATCGGCGTCGGTGATCGTGATCCACAGCATCTCGTGCTGGGCGCGCAGGCGCTTGATCGTCGCCTCCTCCTCAGGTCCGAGCGGGGCCTGGTCGGAGATGACGACGACGAGCATGCGATGGGTGATGTGGTCGGCGATCCACTTCAGCTGGGTGTTGATCGACCCGTCGACCGCGGTGCCGGACTCGGCGAGGATCTGCTGGAGGAGGTTCTCGAGGTGGGCCTCGCTGCCCTTGCGGGGGGAGGCGATGGTCTGCTCGGCGTTGCCGTGGATGAGCATGACGTCGTCGCCGTGGCGCACCGCGAGGTAGCCGGTCATCCCCGCCATGAGGATCGCGAGGTGCCGTTTGTCCGCGCCCGCCGAGGTGATCGCGTCGAAGCCGCGCGAGGAGTCGACGACGAGCGCGAGGATATGGCGGCGGTGGGCGACGTAGCGCTTGACGAGCGGATCGGCGTGGCGGGCGGTGGCCTTCCAGTCGATGTCGCGGATCTCATCGCCGGGAATGTAGTCGCGCAGGTCGTCGAAGTCGAGGCTGTGGCCGTGGAAGACCGACGAGTAGTCGCCGTCGAGGAGTCTGCGCGTGCGCCGGTGGGCGTGGATGGTCATCCGCGCCTTGATCCGATTGAGCAGAGCCGTCATGTCATCACCGGGTCACGGGGTCGGCACGGCCATGAGGAGGGCATCGACGACCTGGGCGCTCGTGATGTTCTCCGCCGCGGCCTCGAAGTTGAGCTGGATGCGGTGGGCGAGGACGCGGTGGGCGAGGTCCTTGATGTCCTCGGGGATGACGTAGTTGCGGCCCCGGATCATCGCGAGCGCCCGGCCGGCGTTGGTGAACGCGATCGAGGCGCGCGGGCTCGCACCGTACTCGATGTAGGGGGCGAGGCGCCCGAGGTACTTCTGCGTGTTCCGCGTCGCATGGACGAGTTCGACGAGGTAGCGGGTGATCGACGGGTCGATGTAGATCGTGCGGGCGTAGCGCTGCATCGTCATGACGTCGTCGAGCGTGCAGCTCGCCGCCGGCACCGAGTCCTTGTCGAAGACGCCGGAGTCGAGCCGGGAGAGGATCTCGACCTCCTCATTGGGGCTGGGATGGGTGAGGAGGTCCTTGATCATGAATCGGTCGAGCTGCGCTTCGGGCAGCTGGTACGTCCCCTCCTGCTCGATGGGGTTCTGCGTGGCCATGACGAGGAAGGGCCGCGGCAGGTCGAAGCGCTGCCCGCCGATCGTCGTCTGCCGCTCCTGCATCGCCTCGAGCATCGCCGACTGCGTCTTCGCCGAGGACCGGTTGATCTCATCGAGGAGGACGATGTTGGCGTGGACCGGTCCGAGCACCGTGTTGAACGAGCCTTCGCGGGCGTTGTAGATCTGCGAGCCGATGATGTCGGCCGGCAGCAGGTCGGGGGTGCACTGGATGCGGGAGAACTTCCCGTCCACGGCGTTGGCCAGAGCCGCGGCCGCGGTCGTCTTCGCGAGTCCGGGGACGCTTTCGAGGAGGAGGTGTCCGCCGGAGAGGAGGCCGATGAGGAGGGATTCGCGCAGTCGCTGCTGGCCGACGACGAAGTGGTCGAGATAGGACTCGAGTCCGCTGAGGAGGGATTTGGCGTGCGCGATCTCCTGCGTGTTGGCCGTTGCCGTTGCCGTCATGCGTCTCAGGGCCCTCTCGGTGTCGTTCGTGGTGCGGCGGCCGGTGCTGTGATGGCCGTCTCCACAAGGATATGGGCCGACCCTGACATGTGACTGGGTGAATCCGTGTCAGTACCGACACATAGTGTGGAGAGGTGAGAACAGAGGAATCGCCGAGGCGGTCGCCCGGTTGGCAGAGATCGTCGCCTCGGTGGTCCGCTACCACGGAAAGGGGTGGTCAGCGGGGTGGAGCCGATCACGTCGAGGTCGAGTCCGACACGCCGAACGACATGCCCACAAGAAGGAATTTTTCCTGTGGACGACGGTGGATAACCTCGGGCCGGCGCGGCCGGGATCTCGGTGGAATCCGCGGTGTCGCCCGTGTCCGCGCAGGTGACCGAACTACACAGGTGTCGTTCACACCCTGTGGACGACTGTGGAGGGCTGAGAACACACCTTGTGGATGGTGTAAATGACACTGGTGTAACACTGGATATAGGGGTAGGGTTTTACCCGAACACAACATCTAGTGGTCACAGCCGGTCCCCTTCACCGTGATCCCTCCCACGTCGGGAGGCCGCGGAAACGGCGTGGCCGACCGTGGAAATCCCAAGCCGCAGCGCAGAATCGAGGAGTCATCATGATCACCGTGTACACCAAGCCCGCTTGTGTCCAGTGCAACGCCACCTACCGCGCGCTCGATGCCAAGGGCCTGAAGTACACCTCGGTCGATCTCAGCGTCGATGAGAACGCCCTCGACGTCGTCAAGGCCATGGGCTACATGCAGGCTCCGGTCGTCGTCACCGACAACGACCACTGGTCGGGATTCCGTCCGGACAAGATCGCCGCCCTGGCCGGCCAGCAGACGACGGCGACCGTCGTGGCCTGAGATGCTCCTGGTCTACTACTCCAGCAGCTCCGAGTACACCCACCGCTTCGTCGGAAAACTCGATCATCCCGCCCGCCGTCTGCCCCTGCTGACGAAGGACGAGACGCTGCTGGTCGATGAGCCGTTCGTGCTCGTCACCCCCACCTACGGGGCCGGTCCCAACCGCGGGGCCGTCCCCAAGCAGGTGGTCAAGTTCCTCAATATCGAATCGAATCGCCGGCACCTCGTCGGCGTGATCGGCGCCGGAAACACGAACTTCGGCGCAGAATACTGCCGCGCGGCGCACAAGATCGCCGTGAAGTGCCAAGTGCCCGTGCTCTATCGGGTCGAACTCCTCGGAACCCCCGAGGACGTCGCTGCTGTGAATCAAGGATTGGACAAACTGTGCGTGAGCTCGCTGAAGACCGCAATGTAGAGGACATCATCCGCGAAGAGACGGATCTCGACTACCATGCGCTCAACGCCATGCTGAACCTCTATGACGTGGATGGGCGGATCCAGTTCGAGCGCGACAAGCAGGCCGCTCGCCAGTACTTCCTCCAGCATGTCAACAACAACACCGTCTTCTTCCACGACCTCAAGGAGAAGCTCGACTACCTCGTCGAGAAGGACTACTACGAGCCCGAGGTCCTCGAGCAGTACTCGTTCGAGTTCATCGAGGCGCTGTCGAAGCGCGCGTACGCGCAGAAGTTCCGCTTCCAGACGTTCCTCGGCGCGTTCAAGTTCTACACCTCGTACACGCTCAAGACCTTCGACGGCAAGCGCTACCTCGAGCGCTTCGAGGACCGCGTCGTCATGGTCGCGCTCTTCCTCGCCCGCGGGAATGAGACGCTCGCCGAACAGCTCGTCGACGAGATCATCACCGGCCGCTTCCAGCCGGCGACCCCGACGTTCCTCAACGCCGGAAAGAAGCAGCGCGGCGAACTCGTCTCGTGCTTCCTCCTGCGCATCGAGGACAACATGGAGTCGATCGGCCGCTCGATCAACTCCGCCCTGCAGCTGTCCAAGCGCGGCGGCGGTGTGGCCTTCAGCCTGACGAACATCCGCGAGTCCGGCGCGCCGATCAAGAAGATCGAGAACCAGTCCTCGGGCGTCATCCCCGTGATGAAGCTCCTCGAGGACTCCTTCTCCTACGCCAACCAGCTCGGTGCGCGTCAGGGCGCCGGTGCCGTCTACATCCACGCGCACCACCCCGACATCTACAGCTTCCTCGACACGAAGCGGGAGAACGCAGACGAGAAGATCCGCATCAAGACCCTCTCGCTTGGCGTCGTCATTCCCGACATCACCTTCGAACTCGCGAAGCGCAACGAGGACATGTACCTCTTCAGCCCCTACGACGTCGAACGCGTCTACGGGGTGCCGTTCTCCGACATCGACGTCACCGACAAGTACGAGGAAATGGTCGACAACGCGTCGATCCGGAAGAAGAAGATCAACGCGCGTGAGTTCTTCCAGACGCTCGCGGAGATCCAGTTCGAGTCCGGCTACCCGTACATCATGTTCGAGGACACGGTGAACCGGGCGAACCCGATCGACGGCAAGATCATCATGTCCAACCTCTGCTCGGAGATCCTCCAGGTCTCCGAACCGAGCCAGTACGACGAGGACCTCGGTTACGACGTCGTCGGCAAGGACATCTCGTGCAACCTCGGCTCACTCAACATCGCCCTGACGATGGACTCCGAGGACTTCGGCCGGACCGTCGAGACCGCGATCCGCGGCCTCACCGCTGTCGCCGAGACCTCCGACATCCAGTCGGTGCCCTCGATCGCCCGCGGCAACGACATGTCGCACGCGATCGGGCTGGGGCAGATGAACCTCCACGGCTACCTCGCCCGTGAGCACGTCTACTACGGCTCCGACGAGGGACTCGACTTCACGAACATGTACTTCTACACCGTCGCCTACCACTGCGTGCGGGCGTCGATGGAGATCGCGAAGGAGCGCGGACGCACGTTCGCCGGCTTCGAGCGCTCGAAGTACGCGACGGGCGAGTACTTCGACAAGTACACCGAGGAGGCCTGGCAGCCGCGCACCGCGCGGGTCGCGGAGCTCTTCGCCGAGGCAGGCGTCCACATCCCCACGCAGGACGACTGGCGTGAGCTCAAGGCCGCGGTCGCCGAGCACGGCATCTACAACCAGAACCTCCAGGCCGTGCCCCCGACGGGATCGATCTCCTACATCAACAACTCGACCTCGTCGATCCACCCGGTGGCCTCGAAGATCGAGATCCGCAAGGAGGGCAAGATCGGGCGCGTCTACTACCCGGCGCCCTTCATGGACAACGACAACCTCGAGTACTACCAGGACGCGTACGAGATCGGCTACGAGAAGATCATCGACACGTATGCCGAGGCGACGAAGCACGTCGATCAGGGCCTGTCGCTGACGCTGTTCTTCATGGACACGGCGACGACGCGCGACATCAATAAGGCGCAGATCTACGCGTGGCGCAAGGGCATCAAGACGATCTACTACATCCGCCTCCGCCAGCTCGCGCTGCAGGGCACCGAGGTCGACGGCTGCGTCTCCTGCATGCTGTGACCGTGTGACATCCGCTGGGGTGCCGCGGGTCGGCCGACGCCGACTCCGCGGCACCTCGCACCAACTTTCGAAGACAGAGAGAAGATCGCGTTGGAAAACCTGACCCTGGCCTCGCATGTCGATGCCATCAACTGGAACCGCGTCGTCGACCCGGTCGATGACGATGTCTGGGATCGCCTCACCGGCAATTTCTGGCTGCCCGAGAAGGTGCCGCTGAGCAATGACGTCCCTTCGTGGGCGACGCTGACCGAGGAGGAGAAGACGCTGACGATGCGCGTCTTCACCGGTCTCACCCTGCTCGACACTATCCAGGGCACCGTCGGTGCGATCTCGCTCATCCCTGATGCGGTCACCCCGCACGAGGAAGCGGTGCTGACGAACATCGCGTTCATGGAGAGCGTGCATGCGAAGTCGTACTCGTCGATCTTCTCGACCCTGACCTCGACGAAGCAGATCGACGAGGCGTTCCGCTGGTCGCGGGAGAACACGTACCTGCAGCAGAAGGCCGACATCATCCTCAGCTACTACCGCGGGGATGATCCGCTCAAGCGGAAGGTCGCCTCGACGCTGCTCGAGTCGTTCCTCTTCTACTCCGGCTTCTACCTGCCGATGTACTGGTCCTCGCACGCGAAGCTGACGAACACCGCAGATCTCATCCGCCTCATCATCCGCGACGAGGCCGTGCACGGCTACTACATCGGCTACAAGTACCAGAAGGGTCTCGAGCAGGAGTCCGCTGAGCGCCGTCAGGAGCTCAAGGACTACACGATGAACCTCCTCTTCGAGCTCTACGAGAACGAGGTCTCCTACACTCACGAGCTCTACGACTCGGTGGGGCTGGCCGAGGACTGCAAGAAGTTCCTCCACTACAACGCCAACAAGGCGCTGATGAACCTCGGCTACGAGGCGATGTTCCCCAAGGAGGTCACGGACGTCAATCCGGCGATCCTCGCGGCGCTCTCGCCCAACAGCGACGAGAACCACGACTTCTTCTCCGGCTCGGGTTCGTCCTACGTCATCGGCAAGGCCGAGAACACCCAGGACGAGGACTGGGACTTCTGAGACCCAGCGCTTGTTTGGGGCCCGGATAGGCTGACGAGAGGCCCGGACCTGCAGGAATCTGTGAGGTCCGGGCCTTTTCCGTGCCTTTGCTCGACGAACAGAAATGGTCAGGGACGGGCGGCGGTATCCGTTCGGTATGGCACGGGGGCACTAACGCACCATCAGCAGACTCATTTGGCGTCGGGGTTCTCGACTACGACCGTGGATGAGGAGTTGCGCGCCTGCGACTGGGAGACTTTCGAGCAGCCGACCGCGACGTTCCCGTGCCACTAGGGTGACGGTCACGAGTGTGCGGGACGCCGAGGCGAATACCCATAATCCGCCGTCAAACATCGGCCGGGCCGATATCGAGACTTGCTCGACGGCCACGAGTGAATGTGTCCCTGTGGTTTGAGTACTCCGCTCGAACCGCCGGGGCACCCATCGCTACCGACTATCGTTCGCCCGGAGATTCTGCCTGATGATCATGGTCGTAATGCCGGCGGCAACCAAGACCGGCACAATCGATCAGACCGGGCCGGCGATCGTATACTGGGTCGAGGAGACGCATCACCGGAAACGTCGGCAGCGGGGTTTGGGTAATTTGACCCGGTTGAGTACGAACTTGTTCACCGCAAGCCGGTCGCCCTGGCGGAACAAGCCCGGAGCCAACCAAATCATCAGCAGTCCCAGAATCTCCTACTTTCAGTCTGTGCTGGTGACGGCCTGCTTTGCATCTAAAATACCCATCCGATGCATCATTTCGTCTTCGACCTTTCCCGGAACGACCACAGAGTCTTTCAGATCAGTCTTCGAACGCAACAGGGCATCTAGGTTGACGTCGAACGAATTGAGAGTTGGATGATTCGCCAGAGGCAGGTAGACATGCACGGGTTTCGTCTGCCCGATCCGGTAGATACGGTCTGTTGCCTGAGCTTCTTTGGCCGGATTCCAATGCCGCTCCAGATGAATGGCGTGGTTCGCACCGACAACGGTCAGCCCGACACCGACTGCCAAAGGCGACATGATGATGAGGTTGAATCCCGGCTTAGATTCGAAGTCGTTGATGATGCTTTTGCGAGTTCCTCTCGTCTTCGAAGAGCTGCTCTCGACTGCTTTTGTTTCACCGTTGACAATTTTGGGGGTGAATCCGTATCGCTCGTGGAGCCAAACTGCCAGGCGCGCCTGGACGGTTTTGCTGATGACGAAGATGATTGCCTTCTCATCGGCATCTCGAATGTCATCGATGACCTGAACCATCCCGTTGACACGTGCGGACAGTTCCGGGTCCCAGGCCGCGCCCGATTCGGAGAGCGTCGCCGGGTGCAGACTCACGTTCTTCAGACGTTGAATAGTTTCGAGCGCACTGCCCTTCCGAGGACGATGCATCTGAAGGACGCGATCGTATGCCGCTCTCTGGGCTGAAGGCATCTCGTTCGACAGTCGATCATCGTATTCGTACCCCTGTCCCAGAGCTGAGGCTGAGGAGCTGCTGCCAAGTCCGGTGTAGATGGTCTTCGACGGGAGCGCGTCGATACTGTCTTCCTTAGTTCGCCGCAGCATGAAACGGCCGATCAATTTGCGAAGTTCCCTGCCGCGCGTGGCTTGGTCCTCAGCAGTTTCGTTCTCGGCACTCGTGATCCACCGTTCCCGGAAGGTCCTCCAGTCACCCAACAGACCCGGCTGAGCAGTATCAAGAAGGTTCCAGATGTCACGAAGCGAGTTCTCAACAGGCGTACCAGTGCAGAGCAGCTTGAAGTCAGCTTTCAGACCCTTGGCAGCTCGAGACGCGAGTGTTTCTGGGTTCTTGATCTGCTGAGCTTCGTCGAAGATGACAGCACCCCAATCCACCTGACCCAATGACAGCTGGTAGCGCCCGAGGTTCTGATAGGTGGTCAGCACCAATCTGCCAGGCATGTCGAGGCGGCGCTCCTTCTGAGTCTCACCTACTCGAAGCGAGAGTCGAAGCGCTGACTCGTCCACCATTCCATGGTCATCGAGCAGAGTCGTTGATGCTCGGGACTCGGTCCCACGGCCCTGAATCCGGAACCTGTCCTGATCCCTAGAGGACTGCAGCACGACTACGTCGTCGAAGGGGTGCTCCTCGAAAGCGTTTCGGAGTTCGTCTTCCCAGTTTTCGATGAGTGAGAGCGGAAGGACCGCAAGAATCGGCTTTGCCTGGCCGGATCTGTGTTGCTGCTCGGACATGAAGTCTCGTAGCGCGACCAGCGTCATGAAAGTCTTTCCCAGCCCCATGTCATCTGCGAGAAGACCGCCTTCGACTCGTGTCTGAGTATCTTGAGCGGCCAGGGATGCCGCCATCATTCCCGCAGCCCAGGCGATCCCGTCTCTTTGGTGGGGGAACGGCGTGAACCTGAGCCTCGAGAGGTCGGGCGCATAATTCTTCGCCGCGTTCTCAGCCATTACTCGCAGCTCTTCGGAACGATCGCGGCTGTCGGAGATGTACATGCCGACTTGCACGGTATCGTTCGTGGCTTCAGGGAGATCGGTTTCGTCAGTCCGTGCAGCAACCTTCCTCGCTGCCTTATTGATTGCTTCGTCCGTCGTCTCCGGGTCGGAGATGTCCACGATCTTCTCTTCATGGGTGATCGTCGACTGCTCGAGTTGCCGTGCTGATTGGATTTTCTCTTTAACATCCTCGAGTTCTTCATCGGAACGGATGAGCCCCTCGAGGGCTTCGGGAGCAAGGATCTCCGAGGCCGCCGTCAACCAATCGATTCCCGATTTCTCGGCTTCGGCAAAGGTGAGTGGCACGATTGCGCCGATGCCTTCGACGCGGATCCCAAAGGTGATTTCGAGGTCGACGAGCGACGGGTCAAGAAATTCGCCGGGGGCAGCAAGAAACGCGTCGCGTTGCGTCGCCGAGATTCTGCGATTGCGGCTGATCTCTCGGACCCCAGCCTTCTGCTGTTCGTGAAGCAGGATCAAGCGGTCGTCGATCCGAAGGACATCACTTCTCTCGAGCTGCTGTTCGTAATCCAATACATCGATGTCTTCGGTGCCCTCGCCGAGGTTGGGGCTGAGCTCAAGAGAGCCGTCAGAGTGCTGTGTGACGGTCACTTCGACCTTGTTCGGCGCCGTCGTGGCAAACTTCTCGAGGTGACCCAGGTCGATGTCCAAGGGGCGGCCTTGGTAGTCGTTCAACGACTGATGTCTCGCTTCGTGAAGCCGAGCAACTAAGGATACATTTGCGGCCTCGGTGCGTTCAGCTGGCGGTAAACATGCGTGGTGCTCGATCGCTTCAAGGACGTCGAGTTCCGTGAGCGTGAGAACATGTTCGCCTGTCCCAATGGTGATGACCGCGCCGTGCCGTTCGACAGGTACTCGAATGCCTTCGACCTCGAAATACGGTGTGACACGAAAATGGCTGCTTGTGGTGTTGCTTGTGACCTCCGTGCGCAAGGTACCAGGGACATGGCCAGGAAGCCCGAGGAGAGCAGAGATCTCAGCATCGAGTCGAGAGACATTCCTCGACTCCATTCGAAATCCATTCGGGAGACGGATCGCATCCCCTTGCTCTTCCAACAGTCCGAGTACCGTGTACTGTTGCAAAGCACGGCCAGAACCGCCGCCCTCTGACAGTTCTGCCCACCCCTGAGCACCGATGCGGAAGTTCGCAGCAGTTGAGTCGAAATCGGGGACGAATTCGGGCAACGGTTGCTCGTCCGCCGCCGGAGCGGCTCGTTCCCCGAGAATGCGCTTGAGAGTCTCACGGAGGTTCATCATTGTCCTCTCCGGTTGGGGCGTTGCCAATTCTTCGGCCGCACGGGCAGCGGTCTCGTGGCAGAGACATGCTGATAGGTCTCGGCTGTCATCACGTCTTCAGGGGACACATATTGGCCCGCCTGCTCGATGAAGAGGAGCGCATCCGAGATCCACTTCTTGTGCACGTCGTGCGTGAGTGAGACGTAGTCTTCGCCGTAGAGGCGGTCCCGTTCGACGCCGTAGAGGAAGGAGTAGTTGTCGATTTGTGCCATTTCCCAGTCGGACATGATCTCAGGCGGATCACCGCGGAGCACTCGCACTTTGAAGTTGTGGGATCCCTCAACGATGTGGAAATCACCGCAGTTCATGAAGATCACTGCAGTGCTGCTGTAGTTGCCTCCGGTGATCGGCGTAATGCTCGTCCTCAGGTCTGTGCCCATGATCTGTCGAATCGCAGACCGTGCCGAGCGACCCGCGAACAGTCGAGTCTCCTTCACCATATTGAGTTCGAGAAGTCCCTTCAAGAACCGCTCACGATCGGAGAACATCCGGAGGAGATCCGAATGGTGATTCTTCCTGCCGTAGACCTCGACGGCCTCAAGGAACAGTCTGATGTCTTCCCCGGAGAGCCACGCGATGACTCGTCGCACGTTTTCGAGCGGAATACGTGCCCACCACTTGTTCCAATTGACAGTTCCGCGCGCGCGAGGATCATCCCCGATCTTGAGAATCGTGCTCTCCCAGTCGCGGCTCGGGTTGTCCGTACGGTGGTTGGTCATCGCTTCAAGGACGAGATGCCCGAAACGGCGTCCTCCGGATGCGGGTGCGTCAGCGATTTCGGACTGATACAGATCAGACAACCAGTCGTAAGACTGCTGAGGATCGGCCTGAGCAATGCGATCGAGGTAGAGCTGCTGCCGGGCCGTTTCGGCATAGCGCCCTGTGGCATAGTCCCCTAGCCCCGCATCCTTCATCACGGTGGGCAGGTCTCGATCCTCTTCGAGAGCGAGCCGTGCTATTGCGCTCGGAGCGTCCTTGCCGATGGTGACCTCGGGACGCGCACGGACAGCAAACAGGACGTCCCGGCTGTGCGTGGTCGACTGCTGTGAGACGGCTTGCTGCAGCCGTTCTGCCGTCATTGTGAACAGCCCAACGTCCCAGTCGTCTAGGCAATCAAAGTATGTGAAGTACACGTTTGCGAGAGCGAATGTGAAGAGCCTGGTGAAACTGCCGTTGTCGCAGACTGTCTGGAGAACTGGGGTCCTCATGGATGCTTCCGCAAGCTTTCTGTCGCCTGACCACAGCGTGACGATTGCACGGCAGATCTTGCGGTCAGCTAACTCGGGGTGCAGCTCGGGGCGCTCCGATCCGAGCACAGCTCGTGCCGTTTGATTTGATTTCGCGCTCAGGCCGGGATTGTCGATTCTTCTGCTCATTGCCTGAGCGTCCATAGTCAGCTTGTCCCAAGCCGTCTTGTCATCGTTGTTCCACCCAAGAAGGCTCGCGTGCGCTGGTGGGAGCGGAAAGTCCAGAGTCATCGTTCTGTGACTTCGCGCTCGATCTCTTTGAGCTGGTCGGAGTCTGCTCGCATGATCGTGAAACGGATGTCGATCCGGCGGTTGGCCGCGGCACCGGCGTCAGTCGACTGGTCGTCGTTCATCGGTCGAGTTTCGCCATAGCCCGACACCGAGAACAATGGGTTACCGTCAGGTCCCTGCATCTTTGCCAGCTGCTCATTGCTGGGCAGATCGTCCTCCCAGAGCTTCCAGAGCGAGATGGCCCGAAATGTCGAGAGCCCCCAGTTGCCTGTGCCCTCCAGACCTTCGTAGTTCGCGTTGTCAGTGTGACCTTCGACGAACACCGTGTCGAGGAATTTGGCGCCATTGTGTTGTTCGATGGCCGTAGCTATGACCTTGCCAATCGCCAGCGATTCGTCCTTGTACTGCTCCTTGATCTCGTAAGAGCCGCGGTCGAAACCCAGTGAGTCATTGGGGATGCTGATGACCGAACCGTTTTGAGCGACGACGACCTCGATGCCCTGTGATTCGAGCTGGTCGCGGATCTCGTCAAGCATGTCTTTGCGGATGGTCTCCGCCTTGCTCGAATTCTCGATCTGCTCGCTGAGGTCGTCGGTTTGAGCCTTGAAGTCCTTCTGCGCCTGCATCAGTTGAATCGCGAGGACTACAACAACCAGGATGAAGACGAATAGCACTCCAGTCATCACATCGGTGAATGAAGACCAGTAGTTGGTCTCTTGTGACCCATCAGCGGACGACCGCCTTCCGCGTGTAAGCGCCACTCTTGTTCACCCCCTCGAGTTCGTCGATGACGCCCGCAAGGGATCTGGCGATCTGGAGCATACTGGAGGCGTATTCGGTGCTCTGCTTGTTCCAGTCGTTGAGTCGTTCATCGGTCTGCGAACTCACCGCGTCCGAATATGCGGCAAGCCAATCGGCCATTTTCTTCGCAGACTGCTCGATGCTTTGGGTCAGGTTCGTCTTCGCTCCATCGAGTGAGTCGCCGAGGCCCAGGAGGAACTCTGTCTGGTGCTGACGCATCTCGTCGAAGGCTGTCTTTGCTTCATGGGCGGCCGCGGCGAGCTGTTCGCCCGCACTGTTCGAATGACTGGTGATCTGGCTGATGGCGCTTGAGTGTTGATCAAGAGCCCGCAAGGACTGTGATTGCTGCTGGCTGATCGCTTGGATGCTCGAGACTGCGTCTGAGAGGTTGCCAGCGACTGTCCTTGTCGTTGTCGAGAATCCGTCGGCGACTGACTTGAGATCAGCAGAACTTGCCGCCATACTCTTTGCGGAGGTCTCCATCAGTGCCTGGGTCCGGGATGTGAGCTCAGCGAGATGTGCGATGTTCGCCTCAAGTGACTGCTGACGATCGTCAGCCTTTTCGGCCAGCTCGCCGAACTGCCGTTGGAGCACATCGGTCTGTTCGCTGGCTTCGGCCCTCAATCGTGCCAAGGACTCAGCCGACGACGTCTGCAGCTGTGAAAGTGCTTCACTGTAGGTAACACGGTCGGCCTCAGCCTGCTCCCGCGCAGCTGTTGAGGCGAGAGCGTGGTGCTCGCGGTCTTGTTTCGCCTGTTCCTGCGCCGCCGCTAGCATTTGACTGATTCCTGAGCTGGTCGCCAGAGAGCTGTCGGCGGTCGTCTTCTCGATTCGTTCAAGCGTGCTTTCTACTTGACTGCTCAACGACGTGACTGATTCAACGAGATCCCGAGATGCGGACTTCATCGCAGTCGCCTGTGACTGGCCCATGCCCTCGAATGCCTCGCTGAAACGACCTACGAGGCTGTCGAACACCTCACCCGACTGCCGAGACGTCGCTTCGGAGAGATTCTCCATCGCCGGCGCAAGAGCCAGGTTGATGGCGCCGATGATGGCATTTTGCATGTCGCTGCTCAGACCCTGTACGGACTTCTGGAACTCAACACCGATCTTCTCGTGGAGCTCATTGAGGGACTGAGCGATCTCTCGCGTGTTCTGGTCGACTCTCTGAATGCCAAACTCAGCTGAGTAGCGCTCGAAGTAGCTGTCGATCTCTGACACCAGTCCGTTGATCGCCAGCGCAGTGCGAGTTTGAATTTTGGAGAGGATGCCTGTGGCGATCAAGCTCATCAGGACACCGACGCCAGATGCAGAGAACGACAGGCCAGCTGTTGTCAGGAGCGTCATGACGCTCTCTTGCAATGCGTCTATGTCTGTGTCGCCGGTCAGATCGAGACCCATGAGTCCAAAGGTCAGCTTGAAGAACGTTCCACCCACGCCGATGGCGATGAGCGTTCCCGGCAGTGCCTGGATCCATCGATTTTCGAACAGCGGGGATGCCAGGGAGTGAGAATTGAAGAAGAACGCGGCGTCTATTGTCGACCGAGTCCTTCCCGCTTGCAGGTCATCGACGAGAGTTTCATCGAACTCGACCCAGACATCACGGACCGCAGCTGAGGCTTCTGCGGCTTCTTGTCGCGCTTGGAGGCGTGAGTTCTTTGCTGCATCCAACAGAGTGTGGACTTCGGAGATCCGTGATTTCGCGGCTCTGTTCTCGCGAACCGCAGCGATAAGGAACTGAATGAAGAAGACAACGATGCCGGCCAGGGCGATTCCGAACACAGTCCACGTGAGGACTGACCAAATGTTCACAGACTTCAAGCCTTTCACAGTGAAGGAAAAATGCCCCTCACGTGTTTCTGGGCCGGGTGGGCTTGCTCACTCCCGGGGGCTGAGGACAGTATACGATCGGGCCACTGACATAACCTACATACCCCAGCTGAAGTCATCTATCTGTAACAAGCTTGCAACCTGAGGTCTGACTTCCACAACTGATCGGGGTTACTGTGGTTTCTGTCGCATTGGTGCTGGTGGCAGGGTTGCAGAGTTCGCTTGTGGGACACTGACGGGCTGTCTACGATGTGATGATGTCGCCTCGCCCGCGGAAAGTTACCACCGGCTCGGGACTGCTGAAGGTTTGGGAAAGTGGTGTGTAGACCTCACTAACTCGACGACGACGTCGAAATGCCGCGGGAATCCGGGGAGCCTAAAGCATGCTGGGATTCTTGAATCACGACGTCATCGATTAGGTGCTTAGTCGCAGCGTCCAGCCCTTCCCAACGGTCTGACCCGGCGTGGCGCTCGTACAAAGCTCTGTTGTCAAGAAGGCAGAGCCTTCAGACACCGCGGCGGCCGGGCGCCGCGTCGACGGTGTGCCGACGTTGCCGCGCGGAATCCGAGACGATACCCTCAGAGGGTATTCAGGCAATCGTCGGGAGGAGGGCGCGATGCAGGATCGTCGTCGCGTCCGACCTCAGCTCGCCGGAGCGATCCTCAACCTCGTCGCTGCGGTTGCCGCTGTCATCGGCATCGTCGTGCTCCCCATCAGCATGGGGATGAGCATGGAACCCGGCGCCTCGATGGGCATGACGCATGCGGTCTCGTCGGGCAAAGGTGAGGGTGCTGAGTCACCGGCGGCGATGGGCCACAGCGCGGACTCGATGGCGATGGACGCCATGTCTGCCCACCGTGCACCGCCCACGGGCGAGGCCCCCGACAGTGACCCCGGCGCGGCGGCCGATGACGACGCCGACTCCGGGCAGTGCACCGGTTCCGGATGCGGGGACAGTGTGATGGTCTGCGCACTCGCGACGATGTGCATCGTCGGCGTCGTCCTGCTCATCATCGCCCTGCGGATGCTGCGTCGCACAGCGATTCTGCTTCCCCGCGCCGGCCTGTGGCACCGCGCCACCCCCTTCGTGCCGAACCCGTCACCCGGGCACGCCCGCGCGCCGAGTATCACCGACCTCTGCATCAGTCGCACGTAGGCCGGCGTCCCCGCATCGAGGCTTCTCGATGCATCAGCCGACCGATGAACTCGGCCCATTCGCGCCAGTCCCCGACCAACCGAAACCGTGACCGCACGCGACTGCGACCACGGCCGACCAGAGCGCGCGCAACCAGCGCCCCGCTGGGCACCACGGACCTGAGCGCCCCCAGACGCGCTGTCCGGGAACGACGGCATGCGCGGAATGGGCCTGCGAACGAAAGCAGAGCACACACCGTGAACCACCCATCAGAGAACACTGCCGAACGCCGCTTCGACGGACTGCCGACCAGTCCATCGCTCACGGAAGCGACCCCGACAACCCCCGACCACATCCACCCCGCACGCCCGTCACGCCGCCCCGGCCGCCGCAGCTTCCTCGTCGGATCGCTGAGCGTGCTCGCCCTGGCCGCGTGCACCCCGCGGGGAGAAGGAGCCTTCCTCATGCCCGACTCCCAACGCGTCGCCGACGTCGAGGACGACCGTGAGACGACGGGAAGGACAGTGGAGGTCGCCCTCACGGCGGCCGCCTCGGCGCTCACGCTCGGCACCACCACTGCGCAGACATGGAGTTATGGGGAGATCCCCGCCCCGATCATCCGGATGAGCCGGGGCGATCGGCTCAAAGCCACGCTCACCAACGACCTCACCGAGGACACGACGATCCACTGGCACGGTCTCGCGCTGCGCAACGACATGGACGGCGTGCCGATGCTCACCCAGGACCCCGTCGCCCCCGGTCAGTCCTTCACCTACGACTTCATCACCCCCGACCCGGGCACGTACTGGTTCCACCCGCACGTCGGCACGCAGATCGACCGCGGACTCTACGGCGCGCTCATCGTCGACGACCCCGACGAGCAGCTCGAGTACGACGACGAGTGGGTGATCATTCTCGACGACTGGCTCGACGGAGTGACCGCAACGCCCGCCGAGGTGCTCACGGAGCTCCAGCAGGGCATGGGCAGTTCGAGCTCTGGTTCGGGCGACATGGGCGACATGGACCACGGGAACATGGGCGGCTCAGGCTCAGGCTCAGGTGACATGGGCGACATGAGCGGCATGGGCGGGATGGACCACAGCGGCATGGGCGGGCCGATGCGGATGGGCAACATGCTCATGGGCGCCGCCTCGGACGTCCTCGGCGGCGACGCCGGCGACGTCTACTACCCCACGTACCTCATCAACGGTCGCCCCGCCGACGACCCCGCGACCTTCGAGGCGAAGCCGGGCGCGAAGGTGCGGCTGCGGATCATCAACGCCGGCGGCGACACCGCGTTCCGCATCGCCCTGACCGGGCACTCGCTCACGGTCACCCACACCGACGGCTTCCCCGTCGACGGGAAAGCCGCCGAGACGCAGTCGCTCCTCCTCGGCATGGGGGAGCGCTATGACGCACTTGTGACGCTCGGCGACGGCGTGTTCGGCCTCGTCGCCGAGGCGGAGGGCAAACAGGAACGCGTCCACGCCGTCGTCCGCACGGGATCCGGCAAAGCGCCCTCGACCGACGGGGACGTCCCGGAACTCGCGGCCGCACCTCTGTCCGCCGAGGCGCTGCAGGCCCGCAGCGATGTCGCTCTGCCGACCAAGTCCGCCGACCGGGAGCTCACCCTGCGGCTGACCGGGTCGATGTCCGCCTACGACTGGGCGTTCGACGAGACGCCGTACGACCACAATAAGCCGATGGACACTGCCCAGGCGATCGCCGAGGGGGAGCGGGTGCGACTCTCCTTCGTCAACGAGACGGACATGTGGCATCCCCTCCACCTCCACGGGCACACGTTCCAGCTCACCGGCGGGGGACCGCGCAAGGACACGGCGATCGTCCTGCCGGGAAAGACGCTGACCGTGGAGTTCGATGCGAACAATCCGGGCCGGTGGCTCACGCACTGCCACAACATCTACCACGGTGAGGCCGGGATGATGAGCGTCATCGCCTACGAGGAGTGAGTACTGAGTGTGGGCGGTCGTCCTTGACATGCGCACCCACACGATTACCATCACGAGTACCCGCCGTCGCTGCGTTTTGCGGCGGCGCGGCCGTGGCCCCGCACCGAGGAGGAGATCGTGAGTACGGATCCGTCGCTGAGCGAAGTGCCCGAAGCCGATCGGGAGGAGCAGTCCGAGGACATCGAATCCACCGAGGTCCTCACCGGTGAGGATGCCGAACCGACCGGGTCGGCGCCTGCTGTCGTCGAGGCCGATAGCGCGGATGTGGCCGAGCAGGCGATCGACGTCGGCTTCGACGACGAGGATCACCCGCAGTCCTGAGCCACTGACCGCAGGCAGGTGACGCGCGTCTGCCTGCGGTCACCCGCCTCGGTGAGCTTCGCTGCGGACCTCGCGCGCGGTGGCGACATCGTCGACGATGACGGCGATGTGGCGCACGCTCGTGATGAGTGCGCCGTAGAGCGGCCACGCAGTCTTCGGCAGATCGTCGCCGTCGGCGATCCCGACCGACAGCGCGTCGAGGCGATCATAGATCGATTCCACGCCGATGTCCGGGTCGGCGATCGCGGTGCCGGCCGCGCGGACGATGTCCGCCCATTCGGTGCGGAACCGATCATCCCATCTGCTGTCGTCGTAGGTGGCCGCCTCCAAGGTGCGGGTGAGGTGGCGCAGGTGGGAGACGCCTTCGTCGAGGCGCCGGAGGATGTTCTCAGGGCTGAGCTCCTCCTCGACGGCGTCTGTGCCGCGGCTGCGCAGCAGCGCCCGACGAAGGGATCGCAGGCGGGGGCGCGGGTTGGCCAGGCGGCTCTCGTTGGCCAGGTTGACCGTCTGCCACGCGGCGTCGAGATCTCTGCTCATCGCTTCGGTCTCGGCGAACCAGACGTGGGCGCGGTCGGTGTCCCACGAGGTCGCGAACTCGTCGCTCATGTTCGTCAGCACCTCGCCGATCCGCCGATTGACGCTGTTGATGTGCCGCGCTGCCTGCTCATCGCGCAGCGGCGGGGCGATGAGGAGATTGACGACCACGCCCACGCCGACCCCGAGCGCGAGCTCGAGGAGGCGTTCGTCGAGGAACGGCTGCTGACTGCCGAACCCGCTGCCGAGGACGAAGATCGCCGTCGTCGCAATCGCGATGCCCTCCTCGCGGATCCACGGGACGCGGGCGAGGACGACTCCGGCGAGCAGAGCGAGGGCGAAGGTCCACAGGCTCACGCCGAGGAAATGGCCGATGACGAAGGACAGGGCGACACCGGCGACGGAGGCGGCCATGGTCTGCGCCCCGCGCACCAATGTCCGGTGGATCGTGGCGTGGACGGTGAGCAGAGCCGCCCACGGGGCGAGGAACGGCATCTGGGAGTCGAGCACCCACACCGACAGCCACCAGCCCAGGGTCGCAGCGATCACCGTCTTGGCGATCTGCAGCATGTCGGTGACGACCTCGGGACGACGGAAGAACTCGATGATGCTGCTGGGATGTGAGGTCATCGGGGAGGGTTGCCTCGCTTTCACGCAGTGTTCAGGGTCGGCGCGCTGGCCGGCGTCGCTGGTCAGCGCCGCGGTCTGCGGCGCAGGCCGGGGCCGATTGTGGGCTGCGGTCCACCTCGGTGGGCGTGTGACACCGTGCGAAAGCCGACCGTGAGGATGCGACGAAAACAAGGTAACTTACTGATATTCGGAAACGCAAGCAGACAGAAGCGCCCGGCTTGCGCTCCTCACGAGGAGGAGTGCAAGCCGGGCGCTCGGGTGAAGCCCGTCGGATCAGTGCTGCGTCATACCCGGCAGCACAGACCTTGTCGCGGGGCTCACCGGGGACAGCTCTCAGGCGGCCAGCGGCGTAGTCTCACGCAGCGACGACCCCGTGAAGAGCACGGTGCGACCGGTCGAGTCACTGATCGTGACCTCCCCGTCCGCGGTGCTGATCTGCGGGTCGATGAGGCCGGCGTGCTCGACGGCACGCTGCACCCACTGTGGGAACTCAGTCATGGGTTCCATTCCTTTCTCTCGTCGGCGAACAGGCATGCGTCGACGCATGCCGTTTAGCCAGGTGGTCTGTGGCGGCGACGGGGGAGTCGCCTGACCTCACAGGACGTCGACGACGAAGTGGCCTGTGGGAGGTCGCCGTGATCTGGGTCAGTCCCTCACGGTGGGGGAGATGCGCTGCGACAAGGTCGGCTGGAGCGGAACCCAGCGGCCTGCCGTCGCTGCCCGATCGGTCGATGCACTCCGATGAACTGGGCCGATGGCGTCAGCGCAAGGAAACAGCATAACGCGGTGCGGGCGGCGAAGTCAAAACGTCGACGGTGCCGGGCTGCAGCGGCGCCGTCGCGGGCACCCGGGGAGGCCGCGCGACGTCCGAGCCGCGGCTCCCGTCACTGCGTGCGGTGGCGTTTGCGCAGCCGGAACCAGAGCAGACCCGCGAGCAGGAGGATGATGACGCCCCCGCCGAGGAGGCCGAGCGGCAGCAGATCGACGCCCCCGGTCGACGAGGCCGAGGGATCGCTCGCCGTGCCGGTGTCGTCCGCCTGGTCGTCGGAGCTGTTGCCGGCGTCGCTGCCGCTGCCCGAGGCGGTGGCCGTCGGCGTCGGGGCGGCGGCGGCGCCGACGGGAACCGTCGCCACGGTCTCCGGGGTCGTCTGCGCGAAGTCCCATTCGAGGAGGTCGACGGCGGCCTGACGCGAATTGTTCTCCGCTCCGAGGAGTGCTGAGACGACGCGTTTGCCGTCGCGTTCGGCCACGGCGATGTAGGAGCCCTTCGCCGTCTTCGTGTACCCGTTCTTCAGCCCGAGCCCGCCCTCGACGTTGCCGACGATCTGCGTGTGGTTCTGGATCTCGTAGCCTTTGAACTTCTCCTTCGTCTCAGGGTTCGTCCCGCCCGGGAACGTGTACGTCGTCGTCCCGATGATCTCCATGAGGGTCGGGTTCTCCGTCACCGCGTACGCGAGCTTCGCCATGTCGGCGACGGTCGTGTACTGATTCGGGTCATCGAGGCCGGACGTGTTCATCGCGTTCGTGTTCGTCATGCCGAGCGACTTCGCCTTCTCATTCATCAGGGCGACGGCCTTCTCCTGACCCCCGGCGGCGCGGCCGAGGGCGTTCGCGGCATCGTTGGCACTCGACATGAGCATCGCGTGGAAGAGCGTGTCGACGGTGTACTCGTTCTTCTGCATGAGGCCGACCTTCGTCCCGTCGATCTCCATGTCCTCGAACTCCGCTTCGACCTTCTGCTCGGGGTCGTCGAGGACGTCGATGAGCGCGAGCGCGGTGAGCAGCTTGATCGTCGAGGCCGGCGCGTGCTTGACATCGATGTTCTCCGCGACCTGGAGCTCACCGGTGTCGAGGTCGCCGACGAGCCACGACGTGCCGATCGGCTGGGGCGGCGGCGTTCCGTCACCGAGGTTGTTCGGGCTCACGTAGATCTTCTCACCCGGCTCGGGTGCGGCCTGGACCGCGCCGGGGGAGAGGGCGAGCGAGGCGACGACGAGGAGGAGCGCGAGTGCGGCTGCGGCCGCGGTGCGCAGGTGAGCACGCGCTGAAGAAGGAGTCGAGGACGGAGAACGCATGCGCACCAGTGTACGGATCCCGGGTATCGCGGATCCTCAGACTTCGTGGCCGGGAGGAGAACTCCGGGGACGACGAAGGCGGCCGCACACGATGAAGTGCACAGCCGCCTCGGCGCTGGTGAGGTCAGGTCGACCTCAGCGCAGTCTCAGAATGCGCGCTGGAGGATCGCCTGCTTGACCTCGGCGATCGCCTTGGTGATCTCGATGCCGCGGGGGCAGGCATCGGTGCAGTTGAACGTCGTGCGGCAGCGCCACACGCCTTCCTTGTCGTTGAGGATCTCCAGCCGCATGTCCCCGCCCTCGTCACGCGAATCGAAGATGAAGCGGTGCGCGTTGACGATGGCCGCGGGACCGAAGTACTGGCCGTCGGTCCAGAACACGGGGCACGACGAGGTGCACGAGGCGCAGAGGATGCACTTCGTGGTGTCGTCGAAGGCCTCGCGCTGCTCGGAGGACTGCAGGCGCTCACGGGTGGGCTCGTGTCCGCTCGTGATGAGGAACGGCATGATCTCCCGGTACGACTGGAAGAAGGGCTCCATGTCGACGATGAGGTCCTTCTCCAGCGGCAGGCCCTTGATCGCCTCGACGGTGATCGGCTTGGACGTGTCGAGGTCCTTGAGCAGCGTCTTGCAGGCCAGGCGGTTGCGGCCGTTGATGCGCATCGCATCAGAGCCGCAGACGCCGTGGGCGCACGAGCGACGGAAGGTCAGCGAGCCGTCGATGTCCCACTTGATCTTGTGGAGGGCATCGAGCACGCGGTCCGTGCCGTACATCGTGACGTTGTACTCCTCCCAGTGCGGTGCCTCGTCCGTCTCCGGGTCGAAGCGCGCGATGCGGAAGGTGCAGTCGAAGGACGGGATCTCCCCGCCCTCACCGCTCAGGTGCGAGGGCAGGTCGACCTTCGATGCCGGCTCCGGGGTTTCGGTATCGGTGCTCATCAGTACTTACGCTCCATCGGCTGGTAACGGGTGACGACGACGGGCTTGGTCTCCAGGCGCATGCCCGGGACCCCCTCGGCCTCCGAATCCGGGTCGAGGTACGTCATCGTGTGGTGCATGAAGCCCTCGTCGTCGCGGTTCGGGAAGTCCTCGCGGAAGTGTCCGCCGCGGGACTCCTTGCGGTGGATGGCCGCGACGGTGATGACCTCGGCGAGTTCGAGCAGGAAGCCGAGCTCGACGGCCTCGAGGAGGTCGAGGTTGTAGCGCTTGCCGCGGTCCTGGATGCCGACGTTGTCGTAGCGCTCACGCAGCTTCTCGATCTCCGCGAGTGCCGCACGCAGCGTCTCGTCGGTGCGGAACACCTGGACGTTGGCGTCCATGATCTCCTGCAGGTCCTTGCGGATCGCGCCGATGCGCTCGGGCCCGTCGGAGTTGCGCAGGCGCTCGAGGACGGCGACCGTGTCGGCCTGCGAGTCCTCGGGCAGGTCGATGACCTCGGCGCGGTTGGCGTACTCGGCGGCGGCGATTCCCGCGCGCTTGCCGAAGACGTTGATGTCGAGCAGCGAATTCGTGCCGAGGCGGTTCGAGCCGTGGACGGACACGCACGCGCACTCACCGGCGGCGAAGAGGCCGGGGATGACGGTGTCGTTGTCGGCGAGCACCTCGGACTCGATGTTCGTCGGGATGCCGCCCATCGCGTAGTGCGCGGTCGGGAACACCGGCACCGGCTCCGTGTAGGGCTCGACACCGAGGTAGGTGCGGGCGAACTCGGTGATGTCGGGCAGCTTCTCGTCGATGTGCTTGGGCTCGAGGTGGGTGAGATCGAGGAGGACGTAGTCCTTGTTCGGTCCCGCACCGCGGCCTTCGCGCACCTCGTTGGCCATCGACCGGGCGACGATGTCACGCGGGGCGAGGTCCTTGATCGTCGGGGCGTAGCGCTCCATGAAGCGCTCACCCTCGGAGTTGCGCAGGATCGCGCCCTCACCGCGGGCCGCCTCGGAGAGGAGGATGCCGAGTCCGGCGAGGCCCGTGGGATGGAACTGGAAGAACTCCATGTCCTCGAGCGGGATGCCGCGGTTGTAGGTCACGGCCATGCCGTCGCCGGTCAGGGTGTGGGCGTTCGACGTGGTCTTGAAGACCTTGCCGACGCCGCCGGTCGCGAAGACGACCGACTTCGCCTGGAAGACGTGGATCTCACCGGTGGCGAGTTCGTAGGCGACGACGCCGGCGGGGCGGCGCTCACCGTCGACCTCGGTCATGACGAGGTCGAGGACGTAGAACTCGTTGTAGAACTCGACGCCGTGCTTGACGCAGTTCTGGTAGAGGGTCTGGAGGATCATGTGGCCGGTGCGGTCGGCCGCGTAGCACGAGCGGCGCACCGGCGCCTTGCCGTGGTCGCGGGTGTGACCGCCGAAGCGGCGCTGGTCGATCTTGCCCTCGGGCGTGCGGTTGAACGGCAGCCCCATCTTCTCGAGATCGAGGACGGCGTCGATGGCTTCCTTCGCCATCACCTCGGCGGCATCCTGGTCGACGAGGTAGTCACCGCCCTTGACGGTGTCGAAGGTGTGCCATTCCCAGTTGTCCTCTTCCACATTGGCCAGGGCCGCGCACATGCCGCCCTGGGCTGCGCCGGTGTGGGAACGCGTGGGGTAGAGCTTGGTCAGGACCGCGGTGCGTGCCCGCTGGCCCGACTCGATGGCGGCGCGCATGCCAGCGCCACCGGCGCCGACGATGACGACGTCGTAGTGATGAACCTGCATGTTTCTCCTTTAGGCCTGGCAGAACGACGCGAGCAGAGCGGGGTCGGCTCCGGCCGGGCAGGGATCGAAGGTGAAGATGACGAGCGTGCCGAGCACGAGGACGACGGCCGAGGCGATGTAGAGGATGAGCTGGAGCGCCATGCTCGTGCGCGGCTTCTCGGCGTAGTCCATGATGATCGTGCGCAGGCCGTTGGTGCCGTGCAGCATCGCCAGCCACAGCATGAGGAGGTCCCAGATCTGCCAGAACGGGCTGGCCCACTTGCCGGCGACGAAGCCGAAGTCGATCTGCTGGACGCCTTCGCCGGCCCACAGGTTGACGAAGAGGTGACCGAAGATGAGGACGACGAGGATGATGCCCGAGATGCGCATGAACAGCCACGCGAACATCTCGAACTTCGAGCTCGTGGACTTGTTGCGCGAGTACCCGGTGCGCGGAGCCGGAATCGATGTTGTGCTCATGTCAGCCTCCGAACGTGTGCATCAGCTGGCGAGGGACGAACGCGATCATGATGATCAGCCAGAGGATCATGACACCCCAGAACAGCTTCCGCTGGTTCTTCGGGCCGCCCTTGGAGAAGTCGATCAGGATGACCCGCAGGCCATTGAACGCATGGAAGGCGATCGCGGCGACGAGTGCGATCTCCCCGAAGGCCATGACCGGAGTCTTGTAGGTTCCGATGACGGCGTTGTACGCCTCGGGGGAAACGCGAACGAGTGCAGTGTCAAGCACGTGAACCAACAGGAAGAAGAAGATCCCGACCCCTGTCACGCGATGCGCGACCCAGGACCACATTCCTTCTCCACCTCGGTACAGAGTGCTCGTAGACGCTTGGGCCACGGAGCATCCTCCATCTTGGATGAATCGACGATGTACATCATGAAAGTACGCCGAACACCGCCCAGTTGCCAGTCGGCTCCCCGTTGAGCGGGCTGGATCACATTGTCACCCTGGCAGTTCTCTCACAATCGGTCACGCCGCGTCTCACGGCGGACATTTACCGCACAAACGTGTGCGGTAATTCGCGGGTGCGGAACGGCGGTGCGGAATCCGTTGTCGCCGAAGCGGTCGCCCGGTCTGACGCGGGTGTTCCCTCGGCGATGTGTTCTGGTTCTCCTCACCCCGACACGGCGGACAACATCGGTGATGTCATGCCCGAACTCTGAGACACTGAGGGGGTGAACACACACTTCCACGCCATCATCCCCGCGGGCGGATCGGGCACCCGACTCTGGCCGCTCTCCCGCAAGGCGTCCCCGAAATTCCTCCATGATGTCCTCGGCACCGGTCGCAGCCTCCTCCAGTCGACCTGGGACCGCGTGGCCCCGCTCGTCGGCGACGACAAGGTCTGGGTCGTCACCGGTGAGAGCCACGCCGAGCAGGTCGCCGAACAGCTTCCCCAGCTGTGCCCGAGCCGCATCGTCGCCGAACCCTCCCCGAAGGACTCGGCCGCCGCGATCGGGCTGGCGACCCTCCTCATCCACCGAACCGACCCCGAGGCGATCGTCGGGTCCTTCTCCGCCGATCACTCGATCACGAACGTCGACGAATTCCGTTCCGTCATCGAACAGGCCTGCGTCGCCGCCGAATCCGGCGACATCGTCACTGTCGGCATCATGCCGCGCAACCCCGCGACCGCGTACGGCTACATCAAGACCGGCAAACCCCTCGGCATCGCCGGTGCCCCGACCGCCCGCCGCGCACTCGCGTTCGCGGAGAAGCCGGCGGCGAGCACGGCCCGCCGCTACGTCGACTCGGGCCGCTACCGGTGGAACGCCGGGATGTTCATCGCGAAGGCCTCAGCGCTGCTTGAGATCCTCGCCGAGGAGGACCCCACGCTCTTCGCCGGCCTGTCCCGGATCGCCGAGGCGTGGGGGACGGATGCCCAGGAGTCCGTCCTCGCCGAGGTGTGGCCGGGGCTCGAGAAGCGCGCGATCGACTACGTCGTCGCCGAACCCGCCGCCGAGGCCGGTCGGGTCATCGTCATCCCCGGCGACTTCGGGTGGGACGATGTCGGGGACTTCGACTCCGTGGCCCGGCTCCGCCAGCCCGTGCCCGGGGAGCCGCGCGGGGTCATCTCGATCGGCGGCTCGTGCGACCTCCTCGAGGTCGACGCCTCGGGGGTCGTCTTCTCCGAGCAGCCCCGCACGGTCGCGATCGTCGGCCTCGAGGACCTCGTCGTCGTCGACACCGAGGACGTCCTCCTCATCACCTCCCGCTCCCACGCGCAGGACGTCAAGAAGGCCGTGTCCCTGGCCGGGGAACGGGGACTCGACGACCTGCTCTGAGGAGTCTCGGCCGAATTGAGGAGCCTCGTTCGCACCGTTGCGGGTGCCGCGCGGCCCGGCGAACGCGCTCCGGCTCACCCTGGTTTCGAGGGCTCTGTTCAGAAACTGAGCCCCCGAAACCAGGGTGAGCCGAACGGCGCTCGCAGGAGGAGCACGCTGCCCCTATGCGGGACTCTGGGCCCAGAGGTCGGGGCCGAAGACCTCGTAGTGGATCCGCTCGGAGGGCACACCCTTGGCGATGAACTCGGCGCGGGCGGCCTGCATGAACGGCAGCGGGCCGCACATGAACACCTCCGCCTCGGCGGGCACGGCGATACCGCTGAGATCCATGAAACCGCTGCGGGCCGGATGGAGGGTCGGGGCCTCGGTCGCGCCCTCCTCGTACCAGTTGATCGCCTGCGCGTCGGCCATCGCGAGCACCTGGCGGCGCAGACCGGCGTAGAGCGCATGATGGGCGTGCGACCGATCGGCGTGGTAGAGGCGGACGGTCCGGTTCGGCTGCCGCCGCGAGAGGTCCTCCATGATCGCGGCGATCGGGGTGATCCCGATGCCGGCGGAGACGAGGACGAGCGGGGAGTCCGACTCCTCGAGGACGACGTCGCCGGCGGGCTGGGAGACCGTGAGCACGGTGCCCGGCTGCGCGTTGTCGAACAGCCACCCCGAGACGACGCCGTCCGGGGCGCCGCCGACGCCGCGCACCCGCTTGATCGTCACGCGCAGGGTATCGCCGCGCGGACCGGAGGAGATCGTGTACTGGCGCGGCTGCGTCGATCCGTCGGGCAGGTCGACGAGGATCGCCACGTACTGCCCGGTGAGGTGGGCCGGGACCTCGCCGGACACGGGCGCGAGGAGGAGGGAGAAGACCTCGTCGGACTCGTCGAAGCGCTCGACGACCCGGAAGTCGCGCCATGGATGCTCAGGCTCGGTGCCGCCGAGGGCGTAGAGTCGGGCCTCCTCGGCGATGAGCGCGGTCGCGAAGAGCCAGTAGACCTCGTCCCAGGCGGCGGCGACCTCCTCGGTGACGGCATCGCCTAGGACGGTTCTCACCGCGCCGAGGAGGTAGTGGCCGACGATGAGGTACTCGGAGGCGCGGACACCGAGCGACACATGCTTGTGCGCGATCCGCCGCAGGACGGGCGCGAAGTCCGGGGCGTCGGGATCGATGAGCTGGACGGCGAAGGCGACCACGGAGGAGGCCAGTGCCTTCGGCTGCTCGCCGATCGCCTGGTTGGCGAGGTTGAAGATGCCGAGCAGCTCGGGGTGCGCCTCGAACATCGTCGGATAGAACACCGAGGTGATCTCGTCGGCGTGCTCGGCGACGACACCGGCGGTCGCGGCGACGACCTCGTGGGAGCGGGGGCTGAGTTCCATGGTCATCCTTGTCGATCGGTGGGTGGTGAGTGCGGTCTCTGCGGTGGCGATGGGTGGGCGCCCGGGCGGCGAGGGGAGGTGCTCATCCCCGGCGGCGGGTGGCGGTGGAGCCGACGGCCGGGTGAACCGTGCCGGGTGCGGTGTGCGGGCCCAGGACGGTTCGGCGGTTCCAGGGTGCCGGTTCGCCGAGGCGGCCCGCGCGCCTTTCGACCGTGTTTATTCGCAGGCTGTCGGGATCTCGGTGCGGTCTCCGGCGCTCACCGCCTCGGCGGTCCCGAGGCGGTTGCGGCATGGGCACACCGCCCCACCTGGGAGGCTGGCCCCCTTTTTTCTACACGGCGTAGAATCACAGATGCAGTGCACGACTCTCCGACTTCGAGGATGTCCCCATGCCGCGCAGAACGACCGATTACCGCGGTCTCACCGAACTCAACCGCGTCCGCCTCCTCGGTGCCGTTCAGCAGGGGCCTGACCGCACTCTCAAGGACCTCGCCGAGGCGGTCGGCCTTCACATCAACACGGCCAGGGACCACCTCGGCGTCCTCATCGACGAAGGACTCGTCAGTGCGCGGCCGCGACCGTCGGGAACCCGGGGGCGACCACCGACGGTCTACCGCGCAGTCGACGATGCGGAGATGAACCCGGCGGCGAAGAGTCGGATCGACCGGGCGAGGGCGCTGGGGCCGGTGCTCGCGCGGGTCGGCTACTCGTGTGTGCCCGAGCCCGTCCGGAGGCTCGGTGACGGAGCGGGGGAGCAGTTCGACGCACTCGTCGATCATCTCGACGACTCCGGACTCGAGCCCGTCGCCGACGACACCGGTCTGGGCATCGCGCTGGCCGCCTGCCCGCACCTCGAGCTCGTCGGGGATGAGCGGACGATGGCGTGCGCCGTGCATGCGCGCCTGCTCCACGATGTTCTCGCCCAGGTGCCGGGGCCCCTGCGGGTCGCCGAGGTCCAGCCGTTCCTCACCGCGACCACCTGCGAACTCCGCCTGCAGGCCGCCGGCGACGTGGCCCAACCAGCCTGAGCGGCGTGGCCCAACCGGCCTGAGCGGCGGGCCCGGCCGCGCGATGCCGGCGACCACCGATGGTCACTCGACGTCACCGATCGTGTCGAATTTGGTCACCCGAGGCCCACACCCGCGTCCGAGTGTCTAGCATGGCCTCAATGTCACTCAACCCCGATCCCCGCACCGCAGGCGGTGCGCCGCTCACCGAAGCGGCGACGGCCGACGCGGACCGCCCGACCGCCACCCGCCCGAATGCGGCCGACGCCGAGGCGGCCGGCAACGATGCCGCACGCCCGGAAGCGGTGAATGCTGATGCGCCCCGCGCCGATGCGGCTCGCACCTCCACCCCCGACGCCACCACGGCAGCCGCGATCGCCGAGCTCACGCCCGAACTCCTCGAGTTCCGCCGCGATATCCACGCGCACCCGGAGCTGTCCTTCCAGGAGTTCGCGACGACGGACAAGCTCGCCGCCCGACTCGAGGCCGCCGGGCTCACTCCGCGGCGCCTCGAGGGCTCGGGTCTCGTCTGCGACGTCGGCGAGGGACCGATCGCGCTCGCCCTGCGCGCCGACATCGACGCCCTGCCCATCGACGACCTCATCGCCGAGGACTTCGCCTCCACTGTGCCCGGGGTCGCCCACGCGTGCGGTCACGATGTCCATCTCACGGGCCTCCTCGGCGCGGGCATCGCCCTGCAGCGGGCCCACGAGACGACCCCGGGCGGCCTCGGCGGGCGGGTGCGCCTGATCTTCCAACCCGGCGAAGAGGTCACCCCGGGCGGGGCGCTGCGCGTCATCTCCCAGGGCGCCCTCGACGACGTGCCGGAGATCTACGCCGTCCACTGCGACCCCAACGTCGACGTCGGCCGGATCGGCTCACGCATCGGTGCGATCACCGCGGCCGGCGACACCGTCACCATCCGGCTCACCGGCCACGGCGGCCACACCTCGAGGCCCCACCTCACCGAGGACCTCGTCTACGCCCTCGGCAAGCTCGCGACCGACCTGCCCTCGACGCTCGGACGCCTCATCGACCCCCGCCATGCGATCTCGCTCGTCTGGGGCGAGATCAGCGCCGGTCACGCCGCGAACGTCGTGCCCTCGGAGGGGATCCTCCGCGGGACGCTGCGGTGCCTCGACGTCGACGGATGGAATCAGGTCGCCGAGGTGCTCCCCGAGCTCGTCGAGCGCATCGCCGGCCCGTACGGGGTCAAGGTCGACCTCGAGCACCGCCGCGGCGTCCCCCCGGTGGTCAACACCGAGGACCAGGTCGCCCTCATCGAGTCGGCCGTGCGGACCGAACTCGGCGAGAACTCCGTGCAGCTGACCCCGCAGTCGATGGGCGGCGAGGACTTCGCGTGGTACCTCACGCACTGCCCGGGCGCGCTCGTGCGCATGGGCACCCGCACCCCCGGCGGCATCACGTACGACATCCACCAGGGCGACCTCCTCATCGACGAGGGAAGCGTGCCGATCGCCGCACGGATCTTCACCGCGACCGCGCTCAAGGTCCTCGACGGCAAGCGCGAGGCGCTCCAGCCCACGGGATAGCCACGGGACAGCACTGGGCGGCCGCCTGCCCTCCCGCGACCGGCCTGACGGACGGCACTCAGCCCAGCCGGATACCCTGTCTGTCATGAGAACCACGCTCGTGACCAGGATGGCAGGTGCCGGCCTCGGGGTGCTCAGCCTCCTCGGCGCCAGTGCGTGCTCGGTGACGACCCCCGCCGCGGCCCCTGATCCGACGACGGCCTGCATGATCTCCGCACCCGCCGGATTCGAGGACCATTCGGCCGGTGCGCTCACCCTCGCCGAGACCGAGCTCGCCCGGTCGGCCGGGGTCTTCACCGCCACCTCGAGCCAGCGGGTCTCGGATGTCTCGGCCACCTCGGCGGCACTCGCCCGCACACCGGGGGAGGAGTGCACGCTGACAACCGTCGTCGGACCGGGCGGGGCGAAGGAACTCGACTCCTACGCGCGGGAGAACCCGGACGCGCTCTTCCTCGGGGTCGCGAGCGGGCGCGAGGATCTGCCCGACAATGTGCTCAGCATCGACTTCGACCTCGTGCCCCCCGCCTTCATTGCCGGCTACATCGCGGCGACGGCGAGCGAGTCCGGTGAGGTCGCCGCGTTCGTCTCCCGCGGCTTCCCCCAGGCCGAGGAGATCCTCTCCGCCTTCGACGCGGGAGTCGCCCTCTACAACGAGGAGGCCGACGAGGAGACCGCGGACGTCACCTCGTTCCGTGACTCGCGGATCGCCGCGCGCACGGTCGACGACACCGAGGAGGGCGGACGGGAGTTCTTCGACTCCGCATCCCGCGCCGATGCCGACGTCATCGTGCCCTTCGGATCGGCGGCCGCGATGGGCGTGCTCGGCGCCGCCGACGAGACGCGGACGGCTGCGGCCACCGCCACCCCGGACCCCGCCGACGACGCCGAACCGCCGGTGCTGCCGAAGCTCATCTGGTATGGCGCCTCCGGGGACTTCAGCGATGCCGTCGTCGCGACGATCGAACCGAACATCCGCCGCGGCCTGCGCACGATGTTCCCCGAGTGGCCGCAGAGCAAGAACCCCGACGAGATCGTCGAACCCGGCGACGTCGACCCCGAGGAGATGAACGGGATCCTCGTCGCCGAACGCCGGTACGAGGGCACGATCGACAACGGCGGGATCGGGATCTCGGCCGAGGACGGCTTCCTCAGCCGGGTCTCCGACGCCGGGCGCAGCATCACCGACCTGCGCGAGCGGATCAAGAGCGGCGACATCGATCCGACGCAGGAGTGAGAACGACCCGTTGCTGCGGTGATGACCGATAGACTTGGCTCGTGTTGAATACTCCCGCCGGCGTCGCCCACGACGATCCGATCCTGCAGCTGCCCAAAGTCTCCCTCCACGATCACCTCGACGGCGGTCTGCGGCCGGCGACGATCATCGAACTCGCCGCGCAGATCGGCCACGAACTGCCCGCCACGGAACCCGACGCCCTGGCCCAGTGGTTCACCGATTCCGCGAACTCCGGCGACCTCGTCCGCTACCTCGAGACGTTCGCCCACACGACCGCGGTCATGCAGACGCGGGAGGGCCTCATCCGCGTCGCGCGGGAATGGGTGCTCGACCAGGTCGCCGACGGCGTCTTCTACGCCGAGGCCCGGTGGGCCCCCGAACAGCACCTCGCCGGGGGACTCGACCTCGACGAGGTCGTCGAAGCGGTGCAGGAGGGCCTCGAGGCCGGTGTCGCCGAGGCGGCCGCTGAGGGCAGGCTCATCACCGTCGGACAGATCCTCACCGCGATGCGCCAGGCCGACAACTCGATGGCCATCGCCGAACTCGCGATCCGCCACCGGGAGAAGGGCGCGGACACCGGCGTCGTCGGCTTCGACATCGCCGGACCGGAGAACGGCTTCCCGCCGTCTGTCCACCTCTCGGCGTTCAACGCCCTCCACCAGGCCTACGTTCCGCTCACCATCCACGCCGGTGAGGCCGCCGGCAAGGAATCGATCCACGAGGCGGTCACCGTCTGCCACACACAGCGCATCGGGCACGGCGCGAGGATCGTCGAGGACATGGACATCGTCGACGGGGAGGGTCAGCTCGGCAGCCTCGCCGCCTGGGTCCTCGACCAGCAGATCCCGCTCGAGCTGTGCCCGAGCTCGAACCTCCAGACCGACATCGGCGGGACGATCGCCAGCCACCCGATCACCGGCCTCAAGGACCTCGGCTTCGCTGTGACGATCAACCCCGACAACCGCCTGATGTCCGGAACCTCGATGACCCGTGAGATGCGGCTGCTCGTCGACGAGGCCGGCTGGACGCAGACCGACCTCGAATGGGCTACCGTCAACGCCGTGACCGCGGCGTTCCTTCCCCTCGACGTGCGCGAGCGGATGCTCGACGAGATCCTCATCCCCGGATTCGCCCGGGTGACGGTGTGAGACCGGGGAGCACCGACGCTGGATCCGGCGGGGGAGTCGAACCCGCCGGACACGGTGTTCCCACGCCGCGGGCGATGCTCCTCCCCGTCATCGTCCTCCTCCTTCAGGCCCTCGTCCTCGCGGGCACGGCCGTGTCGTTCATCGTCACGGCGTTCTCGGCGGGATCGCTTGCGACCTCCCTCATCGGGCTCGCCGTCATGTTCCTCATCTTCACCGCCGGGCTGCTCGCCGCCGCCCGCGGGTCGTGGCGTCTGCACCGCTGGGCCCGGCCCGCGGCGATCGCGTTCGAACTCCTCGTCATCGTCTTCGGCTTCAGCACGATCGGCGGTTCGCTGTGGTTCGGCCTCGCGTGCCTCATCACGGCCATCGCCGTCATCCTCGGCTACTTCACCCCGCCGGTCGTCGACGCCTACAACCGCGCGCTCGCCGAATGAACCGACGTCAGTCCGCGGCCTGAACCCGCTGGGCCGTCAGCGTCTCCGCCGGGACGTCACTGACCGAGGTACTCCCCGCACGCCTCGGTGAGGTAGTCGCCGGCCACGCCGCCCTCCTGGCTGAGGCTCTGAGCGGTCCTCTGGATGCCCCACCACACCTGCGGGGACGCACCCCACTGCTGACGGAACTCCTCGCGCTTCGACGGGTCGTTCGACAGGTCCTCGGCGGCCAGGGAGATCCGATCCTGGGCATCATCGGCCGTGCAGCGCTCCTCGTCGTTCGGTCCCTGCGGGTCGAGTTCGGGAATGTCATCGGAGTTGACGGTCGTCAGCGTGTACGCGGACTCGCCGATCTCCTCGACGTCGAAGAGGCCGTGGATCTGAAGAAACGGGGACTTGTCGCGGTTGACGTTCGCGCCGTCGACGGTGACGCTCACGCTGTTGGGGGTGTCGGCGGTGACGGTGACCTCACCGGACTCCGGGAGGTCGGGGTTCGCCGTGCGCACCCACACCTTGAGGTACGCAGGAGTCTGATCCGCCGCGGCGGTCGAGAGCCCCTGCCACAGCGGATCGGTGTCCTTCGCACCGCCGGGGGAGGAGTCGACGACCGTGACG
>NZ_SCMW01000037.1:0-36174 GCF_005502845.1 Brevibacterium sp. 2SA
GGAGGAGATCGAGGACATCGCCCCCGCCATCGAACTCGCTCGCACCCGCGGCATCGACGTCGAGGGCCCGTTCCCGTGCGACACGCTCTTCGGTCGCGCCGCCGGCGGCGACTACGACGGGGTCGTGACGATGTACCACGACCAGGGGCAGATCGCGATGAAGCTGCTCGGCTTCGATCAGGGGGTGACCGTCCACGGCGGGCTCCCGATCCCCATCGCCACCCCCGCCCACGGCACCGCGCACGGGATCGTCGGCACCCGCACCGCCGATCTCAGCCCGAGCCAGCACGCCTTCGACCTCGCTGTGGCGATGGCCGCCTCGCGCCGGGACACGGCTGCCGCGCAGGACCCGATGACCGGGACGACCGCCTCGGCGGGGGCTGAGACGCGATGAACGGAATGGAGGAGCCATGAACACGGTCACTGCGAAGAATCCGCCCCGCAACCGCCCTGAGGTCTCCGACGTCATCGGCACCGCGATCCTCGGGGTCGTCGGAGCCGTGGCAGCGGTCATGGGGATCGGCTACGGGCTGAGCGTCGACAGCGGCGAGGTGGGGCCGGGCCTGCTGCCGTTCCTCACCGGCACCTTCATCTTCCTCGCCTCGGTGGCGGAGATCTTCCGTCTCTTCTTCGCCCGCGTCGGAACCTCGGGCGGGCGCATCATGTCCGCCGTCGAGGACATCGAGGCCACGGCCGCGGAATCGATCGACTCCGCCTCCGAGGCGGTCTCAGCCAGCGGGGACGACGTCGACACCTTCGGTCGCACGGAGAAGCAGCGCAACCGCGCGCCCTTCGTCATCTTCGCGACCTTCGGCATCGCCCTCGCCCTCGTTCCGGTCCTCGGCCTCATCATCGCGCTGTCCCTGGCGATCCTCTTCCTCCTCATCGTCGTGGAGAAGCAGAAGTGGTGGACCTCGGCGGCGGCGACGATCGGGGCCGCCGTGTTCGTCTACATCGTCTTCGGCCTCGTCCTCTCGGTTCCCATGCCGACGGGGATGCTCGGCCTGATCTGAGGAGTTCTCATGATCGACAATCTCATGCTCGGGCTGGAGACCGCGGTCAGCCCGGAGAATCTGCTGTGGTGCTTCGTCGGCGTGCTGCTCGGCACGGTCATCGGATTGCTGCCCGGCCTCGGATCGACCACGGGCGTGGCGATCCTCCTGCCCGTCACCCTGACGTTCGACCCGGTGACCGCGCTCATCATGCTCGCCGGCATCTACTACGGGTCACAGTACGGGTCGTCGATCAGTTCGATCCTCATCTCGACCCCCGGTGACTCCTCGAGCGTCGTGCTCACGATCGACGGCTATCAGATGGCGCGGAAGGGCAGAGCCGGAGCGGCGCTGGCGATCTCGGCTCTCGCCTCGTTCTTCGCCGCCATCGTCTCCCTCATCGGCCTCATCGCCCTCGCACAGCCGATCGCCCGGTTCGCCCTCAACTTCGGTCCGGCCGAGAACCTCGCGATCATCCTCCTCGGCATGGCGACGATCGTGTCGTTCGCCGGGGAGAACATCCTGCGCGGCATCACGATGGCCGCGGCCGGACTGCTCGTGTCGATGGTCGGGGTCGCCTCGGGATTCTCCACGGCGCGGTTCACGTTCGGCAGCGTCAATCTCCTCTCCGGCCTCGACTTCGTCGCCGTGATGATCGGCATCTTCGCCGTCGGTGAGGTCCTCCACCAGATCCGCCGAGGCGGGGAGAAGCCCATCCGCGCCGGTTTCCGGGATCTGCTCGTGACGAAGGAGGAGCTGCGGCGGGCGTTCCCGTCGACGGTGCGCGGCACCGGTCTCGGCTTCACCGTCGGAGTCCTGCCCGGCGCCGGGGCGACGCTCGCGACGTTCCTCGCCTACGGTGTCGAGAAGCAGGTGAGCCGGTTCCGGCAGTTCATCGGCAAGGGCGCACCCGAGGCCGTGGCGGCTCCCGAGGCGGCGAACAATGCGGCCGCGAACGCGAGCTTCATCCCGACCCTCGCCCTCGGCATCCCCGGCAGCGGCACGACGGCGGTCCTCCTCGGCGCCTTCATCATCTTCGGTCTGCAGCCCGGACCGCTGCTCTTCCAGCAGGAGCCGGATCTCGTGTGGGGTCTGCTCGTGAGCTTCTTCTTCGGCAACCTCATCCTGCTCGTGCTCAACCTGCCGATGGCGCCGGTGTTCGCGCAGATCCTGCGGATCCCCTACGTCTACCTCTATCCGATCGTGCTGATGATGAGCTTCATCGGCGCCTTCGCGCTCGGCAACAACATGTTCACCCTGTGGATCGTGTTCTTCTCCGGGCTGCTCGGCTACTTCATGAAGCGCTTCGACTTCCCCGCCGCGCCGTTCGTCCTCGGCCTCGTGCTCGGCCCGCTGCTCGAGAAGTACCTCGTGCAGACCTCGGCGCTGGGCAACGGCAGCCTGCTCATCATGTTCCAGCAGCCGCTCTCGCTCATCCTCACCCTCGCGGCCCTCGTCGCACTGGCCTACCCGCTCATCGCCGCGGTCATCCGCAACCTGCGGACCCGGCGGGCCGATGCGAAGCAGCGCGAGACCGTGACGCACTGAGGCCGCCGCGGCCGGTCACATCTCTTCGTGCGTGAGCGGGTCCCGGTCCTTCATCCGGCCGCGCTCGAGTCCGGAGATCGCAGCCACCTCGGCGGGGGTGAGGCTGAAGCCGAAGATGTCGGCGTTCGTCCGCTGGCGGGCCGGGTTCGCGGACTTCGGGATCGGGATGCTGCCGATCTCGACGTGCCAGCGCAGCACCACCTGGGCCGGTTCGACGCCGTGGGCGGCCGCCGCCTCGGTGATGGGCGCTTCGGCGAAGAGCCCGCCGTCGCGGTAGAGCGGTGACCACGATTCGGTCTGGACGCCGATCGACCGGTGGAAGTCGACGAGCGCGGTCTGCGGGAAGTACGGGTGGAGCTCGACCTGGTTGACGGCGGGGGTCACGCCGGTGGCCTCGATGAGTTCGGTGAGCATGTCCGCGGTGAAGTTCGAGACGCCGATCGATGTCACGAGTCCACGGTCGCGCAGTTCGATGAGGCCGCGCCACGTGTCGACGTACTTGCCGACGCTGGGGTTGGGCCAGTGGATGAGGTGGAGGTCGAGGTGGTCGAGGCCGAGTCGGGCGAGGGATTCCTCGGTGCTCGCGATCGCCTCGTCGAAGCCGTGGTGGCGGCCGGGGATCTTGCTCGTGACGAACAGGTCCTCGCGGGCGACGGGGCTCTCGGCGATCGCGCGACCGACTTCGCGTTCGTTCTGGTAGTTGACCGCGGTGTCGAGCAGTCGGTAGCCGCCGGCGATGCCGGCGTCGATCGCCGCGACGCCCTCGTCACCGGTCATCGCGTAGGTGCCGAGGCCGATCTGCGGGATCGGACGACCATCATTGAGATCGACGGTGGGAATCGGGGTGCCGTTGCCGGATTCAGTCATGATTCCACCCTACGACCGTCAGCGCACGACCGCACCCGTTGCCCTCACCTGCAAGTGTCGACGTCGGGGTCGTCTCAGGACTGCGAGTCCGCTTCCGCCTCGACGAGCCTGGCCAACGTCCTCGGTGCGGTGCTGCGGTAGGAATCGGTGAGCAGCTCGCGGAGTTCCGCGTCGGGAAGGTCGTCGATGTCGATGCCGATCCATCCGGTGGGCCCCAGGTACATCGGGACGAACGTGTCGTCGCGCTCGAGCATCACCTCGGCGTCTTCAGGATCGAGCAGGAGGAGGACGGCGTGCGGATGCTGCTCCATCTGCCCGGTCACGTGCTTCTCCGTGCCGCCGAAATACGCGAAGATCTTCTTCGTGAAGAACGCCGGGCGACCGTGCGAGACCTTCTCCTGCGCATCGGGATACCCGAGCGCGAGCGTCCGGAACCGCGCGAGCACCGGGTCATCATCGTCGAACATCTGCGCGTGCGCCATGTCCTCACGATACTCCCGCCGAGGCGGGACGGCCCGAACCCCGACGAGGACGATCCTCCGCCCGACAACGGCGCATGAAATCATCGTGGCGCGTGCGTGAACTCGGGCGACTTGTGTAGACAAGTCACGCCGAGGTTGGTCAACTGGTCGTCTATGGACGACCAGACCTCGACTGCGACCGCGGGCTCCAGCCGCCGCGACACCGCGACCCGGACCACCCCGACTGCCTCCGCGACCCCGACTGCCTCCGCGGATCTTCCCGCCGCCTCATCGAATCCTCTGCCCGGGCCTCCGGCGGCGACCGCCGAAGCGCTCGTCTGGCTCGGCGATGATCGCTTCGACCGGCAGACCCTGCCGATCCCGGTCCTCGCGGACGGGGAGAGCCTCGTGCGCCTGAGCGCCGCGACCGTCTGCGGATCGGACCGCCACACGGTCTCCGGCCATCGCTCCGGGGCCTGTCCGTCGGTGCTCGGCCATGAGGGAGTCGGCGTCATCGAGGCGACGAGGGGCGATCTCACCGTCGGCGAGCGCGTCGTCTTCGCCGTCACCTCGGTGTGCGGGACGTGTGAGAACTGCCGGCGTGGACTGAGCGCGAAATGCGCCGCGGTCGCCAAGGTCGGCCACGAAGCAACCGACTCCGGCTGGGCCCTGTCGGGCACCTACGCGTCGCACATCCTCCTGCCCGCCGGCGTCGCGGTCGCCCCCGTTCCCACGCACGTGCCCGACGCCGTCGCGGCGACCGCCGGCTGTGCGGTGGCCACGGTCATGGCCGCCCTCGACGCGGCCGGGGAGCTGGCCGGACGACGAGTGCTCATCAACGGCCTCGGGATGCTCGGACTCGCCGCGGTCGCGGCGGCGAAGGCACGCGGGGCTGCCGAGGTCGCCGCGTTCGACCCCGCCCCAGACCGTCGCACCCTCGCCGCCGCGGCAGGCGCCGACGTCCTCGTCACCGGTGACGGAGACACCCCTGCCGAGGTCGACGTCGCCATCGAACTCTCCGGCGCTCACGCGGGAGTCCGCACGTGCCTGGACGCGCTCGGCGTCGGCGGCACCGCGGTCCTCGTCGGCAGCGTCTCACCCGGCCCGGACGTCACCGTCGACCCCGAACGCATCGTCCGCGGGTGGCGCACGATCACCGGGGTCCACAACTACGAGCCCCGGCACCTCACCGCCGCCGTCGACTTCCTCGCCACCGCCGGATCGGTGCTGCCCTGGGACGACATCCTCGGCGGCCCCATCGGGCTGACCGATCTGCCGGCGGAGTTCGCCCACCCCACCCCGGGCCTGCGCACCGTCGTCGACCTCCGTCGCTGACGGCAGACTCTCAGCTGCGGGCTGCCTCGAGGTCCTCCCGCAGCGCCCGGCCCGCTGCCCCGATGTCACTCGCCGAGGTGATGAACCGGAATCCCTGCTCCTCCCGCAGCTTGGCCTCCGCCCCGGTCGAGCAGTGGATGCCCGGCACGATGCTGGCGGAGTCCGCGGCGGTGCGGATGCGCACGAGCGCCTCGGCGTGGGCGTCGTTGGGCTGGCCCGGATCCGTGCCGACGGCGAACGCGAGGTCCGCCGGGCCGACGTAGACCCCGTCGACGCCGGGCACCGCGCAGATGTCCTCGACGGCGGCGAGCGCCTCGGCGGTCTCGATCATGACGAAGAGGAGCGGACGGGCGGCGCGGGAGTCCTGCACCCGGCCGGTGAGGATCTCCGCGGTCGGACCCCACGAGCGGCGGCCGCCGCGACTCGGGTAGTCGAGCGCGGCGACGGCTGCCTCGGCGTCGGCGACGGAATCGATGAGGGGAACGATGATCGCCTCGACGCCGGCGTCGGCGAGCAGCCCGATCTCCGTGAACCGGTTCGCCGCGACTCGGGCCGTGACGAGCGCGGACCCGTGTGCGCGGACGGCATCGGACAGGCGCACGACGTCACCGGACCGGGCGAGACCGTGCTGGAGGTCGAGGCACACGTAGTCGAACCCGGCCGCCGCCCCGATCGTCGCGAGCTCCGGGGCCGCCGACATCATCCACAGGCCGTTGTAGATCGCCCCGTCGCCGAGGCGGGCGCGATGGGTCTCGAGTGCAGCAGTCATGGTTTCATCGAACCATATCGCGGCGCCGCGGCGGTGGGGACGACCGCGATCCGGGCGGGCCTATGATGAGAAGCGCCGACCGCCGGCGACCGACCCGAAGGAGCACGCATGGCGTACCGCACGGATGACGAGATCATCGCCGCCCAACCCGATTCCGTCGCGCGCACCCTCACCGTCGACGTCGCCGACGGCATCCGGCACACCGCGCAGTCGCTGACCCAGACCTTCCCCGTCTCACTGGAGAACCTCTGGGAGGCGTGCACCGATCCCGAGCGCCTCGGCAAGTGGTTCGCGCCCGTGGCCGGTCACTTCCGGCTCGGCGGACGCTACGTCATCGAGGACAACGCCGAGGGCACGATCACGGCCTGCGAACCCCGCGAATCCTTCACCCTGACGTGGGAGAGCGCCGGTGATGAGAGCGTGGTCGACGTGCGCATGGCCAAGGACGGCCGCCACGCCCGGCTCACCCTCGAACACCGGTTCACCGCCGAGGCCGACGCCGACTTCTGGACGCAGTTCGGCCCCGGTGCCGGCGGGGTCGGCTGGGACCTCTCGTTCCTCGGTCTCGCCCTCTACCTCGAGTCCCGCAGCGATGAGCCCCGCGACGAGGCGACGTTCGAAGCCGAATCCGCCCACGACTTCATCCGCATCGTCAGCGATCGCTGGGCTGAGGCGTCCCGGCAGGCCGGCACCCCCGACGACGAGGCCCGGGCCGCCGCCGAGCGCACGACGGCGTTCTACCTCGGCGAGGGCGACAGCTGACCCAGCACCGGCTTCACTGAGGCGGTCATCGGGGTCCGCTGCGGGCCGCCCCGACCGAGAGGCGGGCGATGTCGCGGAGGACGTTGAGCTCCTCGCTGCCGTCGAGCAGCGACTTCAGCTCGGTCGCGGCATTCGTGAGCAGTCCGCGGTAGGCCCCGGCGACGTTGTCGGGTTCGCGGGAGAGCGGATAGGACACGCAGAGCGCGAAGACCGTGGGCCCGACCGTGAAGGCGACACTCGCCGAGGCGGTCCCCTTGACCCGTGCCTGCTTCGTTGCGTAGAACTCCTGCGGACTGCCCGGTCCGCACAGGGCGAGCGCCCCGGACCCGCCGTCGACGAGCGGGAGGATCGTGCCGACGCTGCGCGTGACCCGCAGTTCGTGGTCGGCTTCGACGTTGCGCACGCACACGCGGTCCTCGCCGACGCGGACCCACAGCTGCACGGACTCGCTCGCCCGGGTCCGCAGGTGCTCGAGGACGGAGTTCGTCGTCGCGATGCTCCGCCGCCCGGGGAACGGCCCGAGTCGCAGCAGACCCGAAGGGTCGCGGACGATGAACCGGTGGGCGCGCAGATCGGCGAGCAGCCGGTAGGTCGTCGACTTCGAGTAGCCGAGTCGCCGGCACACCTCGGCGGCGGTCAGCGGTGAGTCCTGAAGGGCGGTGAGGATCGCTGCGCTGCGGGCGATGACCCCGACCTCCTGCACTTCACCGGTCGGCGGGGTCTCCGCGGACCTGCGGTTGCCGCCGTCGGGCGGGTCCGGGTCCGGTCCGGCGCGCACCTCGGCGATGGGGTTCGCCTCTGCCGTGTCGATGGACCGTGCCATGGGGGCCTTCCTCTCGTGTCTGACGGTGTGCGGTCGGGTCAGCCGACGCTGACGTCGGCCAGGAGCTTCCGCCGACGCACCCACCAGCGGAAGAGGAACGGACCAACGATGCCGGCGAGCATGAGGATGATGATCGCCAGGGACACCGGCCGGGTGAAAAGGGGCGCGATCGAACCGCCGGAGATCTGGAGCATCCGGCGGAAGTTGTCCTCGAGGAGCGGGACGAGCACGAGCGCGAGGATCGACGGGGCGAGCGGGATGCCGCCCTTCTCCATGAGGTAGCCGATGACCCCGAAGATGCCGAGCAGCAGGAGGCCGAAGAGGCTGAATTCGATCGCGTAGGCGCCGATGACGACGAGGACGAGGATCGCGGAGAAGAGGATCTCCTTGGGCATCTTGAGCAGTTTGACGAAGACGCCGACGAGCGGGAGGTTGAGGATGATGAGCGCGACGTTGCCGATGTACATGCTCGCGATGATCGTCCAGATCAGCGCCGAATCGTCACGGAAGATCAGCGGTCCCGGCTGGAGCCCGTACATCGTGAAGACGAAGAGGAGCAGCGCCGTCGTCGCCGATCCCGGAATGCCGAGGCTGAAGAGCGGGATCATCGCCCCGCCGACGCCGGCGTTGTTCGCCGCCTCGGGACCGGCCACGCCTTCGATCGCCCCGTGCCCGAACTCGTGCTTCCGCCGTGAGATCCGCTTCTCCATGATGTAGGACATGAATGATGCGAGCGACGGCCCGACCCCGGGCAGAACGCCGATGATGAAGCCGAGGACCGACCCGCGCGCCCACGGTCCCGCCGAGCGCTGCCAGTCCTCCTTCGTCATCCACCTGTCGCTGCCGAAGCTCTGGATCTCCTCCTTCGCTCCGCGCCCGAGGGCGAGGTTGCGGATCGCCTCGGGGATCGCGAAGAGCGCCATCGCGAAGATCGTGAAGTCGATGCCGTCGGAGAGGAGTCCGATGCCGAAGGTCTGGCGCGGCAGCCCCGTCTGGAAGTCGAGGCCGATGAGGCCGACGGCCAGCCCGATGAAGATCGAGATGAGCGCCTTGGCCCGGGACCCCGCCGACATCGTCGAGGCGAGGAGCAGCGCGGTGGCCATGAGGAGGAAGTACTCGGTGGCGCCGAAGTAGTTCGCGAGCTGGACGAGCAGCGGGGAGAGGAAGGTCAGCCCGATGATGGCGAGCGTGCCGGCGAGGAACGACCCGATCGCCGCGGTCGCGAGCGCGGCTTTGGCCCGACCGCGGCGGGCCATCTCGTAGCCCTCGATCGCCGTCACCGCGCTGGCGACCTCACCGGGGGTCTTGATGAGGGTCGCGGTGATCGACCCGCCGTACATCGACCCGTAGTAGATGCCGCAGAGGAGGATGAGCCCGTGCACCGGCTCCATGCCGAAGGAGACGGGGATGAGGATCGCGATCGCCGAGATCGGTCCGATGCCGGGCAGGACGCCGACGACGGTGCCGAGGAGGACCCCGAGCAGGGCGAAGGCGAGACTGGCCGGCTGCACCGCTGCGGCGAAACCGCCGGCGAGGTCACCGAGAGTGTCCATGTCCGTGCCTCCCTCTACCCTAGGATTCCCACGGGCAGGTAGACCTGCAGCCCGTAGACGAAGGCGACGTAGATGATGACGGAGAAGAGCACCGAGTAGAGGAGGTTGCGGATCCACTTCTCCGGGGCGTAGAGGCTCGTCACCGTCATGAGGAAGGCCGCCGTCGAGAGGAGGAAGCCGACGGGAATGACGATCGCGAGGTAGACGAAGAAGAGCGCGAACTGGAGCACGACCCTGCGGGCCGGCGGGTCCTCGGGCGCGGGGAGGACGACGCCCGAGGCGGGTTCAGGCTCCTTGTCGCCGGGGGCCGTGTCTGCAGGCGTCGCGTCTGCGGCTGTCGTGTCGCCGGGCCCTGTGTCTGCCCTGGTCGCGTCCACAGCCGTCGCATCTGCCCTGGTCGTGCCCGCGGCCGTCCTCCTCCCCTGCCACAGGGCCTGACCGGCGAGGAAGAGACCAAGGATGATCAGTCCTGCCCCGACGATCGCCGGGAACGTCCGCGGCGTGACGATGTCGGACGTCTCCTGGATGGAGAACGTCGCGAGGTAGTAGATCACGCCGATGACGGCGACGACGACCCCGGTGACGAGGTCGCGCCTCGTCGCGGTCATTTCTCCGAACCGATGCCGGTGGCCTTGACACCCTCGTCGACGGTGGTCGCGGCCTCCTTGACGTAGGCCTGCGCGTCCTCGCCGGTCTTGAACTCCGGTGCCCATTGGTTCTTCTTGACCGTGTCCTCCCAGGTGGGTGACGTGCTCATCTCCTCGAGCGTCGTCGCCCAGTAGTCGACGGCGGTCTGCGGCATGTCCGCGGGACCGTAGACCCCGCGCCAATTGCCCAAGGTCACGTCGTACCCGGAGTCCTTCGCCGTCGGCACCGTGTCGAAGGGAGCCGCCAGCGGCTGCTCGGCGAACGTGACGAGGGGGACGATGTCGCCGGCTTCGAGCACGGACCGGAACTCGCTGAGCCCGGCGATCGCGACCTTCGCATCGCCGTTGAGCATCGCCGTCGTCTGTTCGCCGCCGCCGTCGTAGTTGACGAAGTTGACGTCGGCGGGCTTGACCCCGGCGGCCTGGGCGAAGAGCGCGAACGGCAGCGTGTCGTCACCGGCTGCGGCGACGGTGACCTTCTGCGGGTCGTCCTTGAGCGCGGCGACGAGGTCCTCGAGGTTCTGGATGTCGCCGTCCTTCGGGCCCACGACCATGAAGTCCTCGACGTAGAGCGTGGCGATGAGAGTGGCATCCTCCGGGCCGTACTCGCACAGTCCCCGCGCCTTCATCGTCTGGCTCGCCAGCGACGTGATCGCGATCTGATCGTCCTTGCCCTTGTCCTGCTGCATCATCGTCGTCAGCCACGAGCAGCCCGTGCCGCCCGGCCGGTTCTGCACCGGCAGCGGCGAGGTGACGAGTTCGTCGCGCTGCAGCGCCTCGACGACGGCGCGTGCGGTCGTGTCCCATCCTGATCCGGGTTCGGCCGGGGCCGTCACCGTCACCGGGCCGCTCGGGTAGTCCCCGCTCTCGCCGGGCGGCTGCGCCTTGCCCTGGCACCCCGAGAGGACGAGCGCGGTCGCTGCCACCGCGGCACCGATCCCCGCCCAGCGTGTCCTTCCCCGCCTCATCGCCGAGGCGGTCGCCGCGCCGCCCGTCGTTCCTGTCTGACCTGAGATCTCCGTTGATCGCATTGTCACTCCTTCACCGGCTGCAGTTGCCTGCAGTGCCCTTTCTTCTTCCGTCTGCGTGCGGACCTCTGTCGGCGGAAGCCCCGCGGTCGCGGAACCCGTCGCGGGTCATGGCGACTGCACCTCCGCCTCGGTGCGCTCGGGTGCGTCCTCGCTGCCGGCGAGGTCATCGTCGCCGTCACCGGCCGCCGCGTGCGCTCGCGTGCTCGGGTGCTCGGCCTCAGCGCCGGGCACCGGCTCCTCCGGGTTCTGGTCGCGGTAGATCCCGTTGTGCTCCCCCGGGGCGGGCACGTCGCTGCGCTTCGGCAGATGCACACCGTCGAAGGTCAGCGGCAACAGCGGGACGTCGACGCGCTCTCCGGTCGGCAGCGCCGTGGCCGCCAGCGCCCCGGAGGCGACGAGGTGGGGGTCGGCGGTGAGATCGGCGGGCGTGTTGACGGGAGCGACCGGGAGGCCGCGCCGAGTGCACTTCTCGACGATCTCGTCGAGGCTGAGGTGGGACAGCGCGGCCTGGAGGACGCGGTGGATCCGGTCGCGATTGTCGACGCGCCCCTGATTGTCAGCCAGGGCGGGGTCATCGGCGAGCTCGGTGAGTCCGAACTCGTCGCAGAGGTCACGCCACTGTCCGTCGCTGACGGCGGCGACGAAGACCTGGCTGTCGTCCCGGTCGCGGAAGATGTCGTAGACCGCCCAGGTCGCCCGCCGGGTGGGCATCGGCCGCAGCGGTTCGTCGCTCAGCTGCGCTTGGGCCATGTGGGTGCCGACGAGGAACGCGTTGTTCTCGAAGAGCGCGGAGTTGACGACCTGCCCGTAGCCGGTCCGCTCCCGAACCCGCAGCGCCGAGAGGATCCCGATGACCCCGAACATGCCGCCCATGATGTCGTTGACGCTCGCCCCCGCGCGCAGGGGCTGGCCGGGCGGTCCGGTCATGAAGGCGAGACCGCCGAGCATCTGGACGACCTCGTCGAGGGCGGTCCGCTCACCGTAGGGGCCGGTGAGGAAGCCCTTGAGCGAGCAGCAGATGAGTCGCGGATTGCGCGCGGCGAGCTCCTCATAGCCGAAGCCCAGGGACTCCATGCGCCCGACGCGGAAGTTCTCGAGGACGACGTCGGCGGAGTCGATGAGGGTGAGTGCGATGTCACGGTCGGCCGCCTCGGCGATGTCGAGTTGGACGCTGCGCTTGTTGCGGTTGAACGCGGGGAAGAGTCCTGAACCCGAACCCGGGAGGTAGCGGGTCTTGTCGCCGCCTCCGCGGGGTTCGATCTTGATGACCTCGGCGCCGAGGTCGGCGAGGATCATCCCGCAGCTCGGCCCCATGACCATGTGGGAGAACTCGATGACGCGGATGCCGTCGAGCGGCAGCGGTTCGGGGCTCGTGGTCGTGTCCTCTGCGCTCATGGCTCGCCCCGCTCAGCTCGTCAGGTTCGCGGGAACCGCGGGGATCTGGGACAGGCTCGAGGTGAGGTCGTGGCCGACGGCCGCGGTCAGCGGCGTGCGGACCTGGGCGAGCGCGTCGACGTCGATGCCGGTGGCGACCCCTTCGCGGTGGAGGAGGTGGACGAGGTCGTCGGTGCCGATGTTGCCGGCGGCTCCGGGGGCGAACGGGCATCCGCCGAGGCCGCCCATGGCGGCGTCGAAGTTCTCGATGCCGAGGTCGAGGGCGGTGATGACGTTGGCCATGCCGAAGTTGTACGTGTCGTGGAGGTGGAGGCTGACCGGCTTGCCGGGGAAGGCGTCCATGACCGCCGAGGTGTTCGCGGCCACGAGCGAGGGGTTGGCGTTGCCGATGGTGTCGGCGACTCCGATGCTGTGCGCGCCGGCGTCGACGAAGGGACGGAGGACCTCGACGAGGCGGCCGGCGTCGGTGATGCCGTCGAAGGGGCAGATGAAGCTCACGGCCGTCGTGATGTCCCAGCGCAGTCCATGTTCGGTGGCGTAGTCGGCGGCGGCGAGCAGGCGTTCGGTGGCCTGCGCGATCGGAGCGTCGGAGTTCGCCTGCGAATGGCCTTCGGAGGCGGAGACGACGAGTTTGATGTTCTTCGCCCCGGCATCGACGGCCCGCTGTGCCCCTTTGAGATTGAAGACGAGGGTGAAGAACTCGACGCCCTGGTCCTCATAGGGCTGGAGGCGACGCAGCACATCGTCGGTGTCGGCCATCTGCGGGACCTTCTTCGGGTTGACGAAGGAGCCGACCTCGAGCTGGGTGAGGCCTGCGGCGATGAGCCGTTCGGCGAGTTCGACCTTGACGTCGGTGGGCACGATGGTCGACTCGATCTGGAGGCCGTCGCGCAGCGTCGTATCGAGGATGTGAACCGCGGTCGGCCGAACCATGAGACTCCTTCGGGGTGGCTCCCGGTCAGCGGGACGGCCGGCCGGGATGCCTGGTGCTGCACGCACCGTTGCGTGCTGTTGTCAGGGATACCATAGCCCCGCGCGCACGGGGAAGAAGCAGCGGTCGGTATGTGAGAGCGAAAGGGAAACTCATCGACGCAGTTCCCGTTTTTCGGGAATGGTCGCGGCACTCAGCGTCGGGTGCCGACGGTCGCTCAGCGTTGGGGACGGTAGTCGAGGACGACGGCGCCGGATCCGAGTTCGGTCCGCCCTGTGAGTTCGAGGTCGAGTCGCGGCTCGAGGCCCGCGAAGAGGTAGGGTCCGTGTCCGGCGACGCGGGGGTGGATGACGAACTGGTACTCGTCGATGAGTCCCAGCTGTGCCAGCGCTGCCGGCAGGGTCACGCCGCCGACGGCGATGCCGTCGGTCGAGTCGGCCTTGAGGCGTTCGATCTCCGTCCTCAGGTCACCGGTGATGAGCTGCGAGTTCCAGCCGACCTCGGTGCGGGTGGAGGAGACGACGAACTTCCGTGCGGCATTGATCGCCTGGACGAACGAATCCTCGGCGATCTCGGGTGCAGGGTTTCGCCAGGCCGCTTCCATCATCTCGTAGGTGGTCCGGCCGAAGAGGAGGCCGTCGGCGCAGAGGAGGTTCTCGGCGTGATGGCGGTGGAGCTCCTCGTCGACGACACCCTCGCGGTGGTCGACGCAGCCGTCGAGGGTGACGTTGATGGCGTAGCGCAGCGCGGCCATGGGCTCAGTCCGCGTCCGTCGGTTCGGTGGTGCCGCCGTCGTCCGGGCGGCTGAGTCCGAGCCAGGCGAGGACTTCATCCGTGTGTTCGCCGAGGTCGGGGCCGAGGTGATCGATCGGCAGCGAGGCGGTGCCGATGACCGGGGTGATCCCGGGGAAGGCGACGTCGGTCAGCGTCTCCTCGCCGGTGGAGACGTCGAGGTGCTGGATCATTCCGCGGGCGCGCAGCTGGTCGTCGGCGACGAGGTCCTCGGCCGTGTAGATCGGTCCCGCGGGCACTCCGGCGGCGTCGAGGACGGCGACGACGTCGTCGACCTCGCGGGTCGCGCACCAGGCGCCGATCGCCTCGTCGAGTTCGTCGCGCCTGGCCCACCGTCCCGCATTGGTCTGCAGGTCGGGGTCATCGCCGAGATCGGGGCGGTCGATCGCGGCCATGAGGCGGGTGAAGATGCCGTCCCCGTTGCCGGCGATGACGACGGACTTCCCGCCGGCGCAGAGGTAGCCGTTCGACGGCGCGATGCCCTCCATGCGGCCGCCGGTCCGGGTCCTCACCTCGCCGAAGGCGGAGTAGTCGGGCACGAGGGACTCCATGACGGAGAACATCGCCTCGTTGAGCGCGACGTCGACCGTGCGGTCGGCCAGCGGGCCCTCCCCTTCGAAGCCGGTCTCGGACCCGACGACCGCCTCGGCGGCGCCGTGGATCCTCTGCTGCTGACGGTCGAAGAGCATCATCACGGCGCCGAAGGCTGCCTGCATGCCCGCGATCGAATCGCCGATCGAGACGCCCACACGCACCGGCGGGCGGTCGGGATCGCCGACGAGTTCGCGGAAGCCGGAGTATCCCTCGGCGACGGCGGCGAAGCCCGGGCGCGCGGACAGCGGGCCGGTCTGACCGAATGCGGAGATGCGCACGAGGATGAGTTCGGGGTTGACCTCTTCGAGGACGTCGGGGCCGATCCCCCACTTCTCCAGGGTGCCGGGGCGGAAGTTCTCGAGGACGATGTCGGAGCGGCGGACGAGTTCGAGCACGGCCTCCCGTCCCGCCTCGGTGCGGAGGTCGAGGGTGACGGACTTCTTGTTGCGGTTGATCGTGCGGTAGAGCATCGACGTCGTGCCGGCCGTCAGGCGCCAGTTGCGCAGTTCGTCACCGGTGCCGGGACGCTCGACCTTGATGACCTCGGCGCCGAAGTCCGCGAGCATGCGCCCGGCGGTCGGCGCGGCGATGTAGTTGCCGAGTTCGAGGACTCGCACTCCGTCGAGCGGGAGGCGTCTGGTGGTCATGGGAGGCTCCTGTTCTCGGGCGGCCGCGACAGGCACCGCCGGGCGAACGATGGTCGCTTGACCTCCCATAGTGCCAGGTCATGGTCGCGGGCGCGGAGTCCTGCGTGTCCGCAAACTCAGAGTTCGATGAGTATTGCACAAACCTCCTTGCCGAATCGGAGGAGACGGCCAAGACTGACGAACATGTCGCGCAGTGCGACGGTTCGGCACCAGAGAAGGAGTGGGACATGACTTCGGAGAACTTCGGCAACGGCGGCTTCAACTCCGAGCAGGGGCAGGATCCGCAGGAGTCACAGCAGGGCCACCCGGGTCCGGGCAGCCAGTCCGAGTTCGGCGAGCAGGACACCGGCGGGCAGCCGCAGGGCGACCGCGGCGGGGTCGGCGGCCTCGACGGGCAGCAGGCGGGCCGCCCCGAAGGCGATGGCCTCGGCGACGGGCAGGACCGTCGACGCCTCGAGGAGAGCGAGGACGAGGGATTCGGCGGGACGCAGCAGCCTGAGACCGACTGACGCCGCACTCACTCGATCCGGGACCGATGGGTGGGGTCTCTTCGGAGACCCCACCCATCGCCGTCTCATCGGGGTCTGAGCCGGGTCAGAATGCGACCTGATCAGCACCTTTGAGTCCGAGCATGGCACGCGCTTCGTCAGGTGTGGCGACTTCCATCCCGAGTTCCTCGACGATTGCGCGCATCTTGGTCACCTGCTGCGCGTTCGACTCAGCCAGCCGACCCGGCCCGATCCACAGCGAGTCCTCGAGCCCCACGCGGATATGCGATCCCATCGTCACGCCCATCGTCGCCAGCGGCTGCTGGTTCCTCCCCGCGCCGAGGATCGACCACTCGTAGTCGTTGAGCAGTCGATCAGCGGTACGGCGCATGTGCATGAGATCTTCCGGGTGGCCACCGATTCCGCCGAGCAGCCCGAACACCGACTGCACGAACAATGGCCCCTGCGCCAATCCGCGATCCTGGAAATGGGCAAGCGAGTACACGTGCGAGATGTCGTAGCACTCGAATTCGAAGCGCGTGCCGTTGGCGTTGCCGATCTCGAGGATGCGCTCGATGTCGGCAAAAGTGTTCTTGAAGACGAGGTCACGGGAGTTCTCGAGGTGCACTCGCTCCCATTCGTGGTGGAAATCCGGATACTTGTCGAGCATCGGGAAGAGTCCGAAGTTCATCGACCCCATGTTGAGGCTCGCCAGCTCCGGCTTGAATGTCGCCACCGGCTGCATTCGCTCCTCGACGCTCATGTGCGGCGACCCTCCGGTGGTGATGTTGACGACCGCATCGCTGTTCGCCGCGACCTTCTCGAGCACCGGAGCGAAGTGCTCCGGTTCCTGAGAGGGTCGTCCGTCCTTCGGGTCACGCGTGTGCAGATGGAGGATTGCCGCGCCCGCCTCGGCGGCACCGATGGCGGCATCAGCGATCTCATCCTGAGTGACGGGAAGGTGAGGTGACATCGTGGGAGTGTGGATGGCGCCCGTGACCGCCGAGGTGATGATGACTTTGCGTGGTTGTGCCATGACTTCGAGTTCCTCTGGAATCAGTGATCGAATGAGATGAAGGGGCGAACAGCTCAGTAGAGCTTCTCCGTGTTGCCGTCGACGGCCATCGCCTGCCCACTGACATGTGAGGCCATCGCCGACGCGAGGAACACCGCCATATTGCCGATGTCATCGGCATCAGCGAGCTTTCCGAGGGAGGACTGCCCGGTGTAGAGCTCGGTGACTTCAGCCACGGTCGTGCCCAGCATCTCAGCCTTCGCCGCGATGACACCGTCAATGCGCGGACCGCCGACCGCTCCGGGGCAGATGGCGTTGCACCGGATCCCCTCAGGTCCCAGTTCGATGGCCAGGGTCTTCGTCAGTCCGACAACAGCCCATTTCGACGCCGAGTACGGGCTGCGACCGGCCATGCCCAGTCGCCCCGCAGCCGACGACAGATTGACGATGGACGGCCTCTCGCTCTTGCGCAGCAGTGGTAGGAAATGTTTGATGCAGTAGAACTGACTGTGGATATTGACGTCGAAGGTCGACAGCCACGCGGCAGACTCGAGGGTTTCGACCGGTCCTGTCGGGCCGGCTATCCCGGCATTGTTGACGAGGACGTCGAGTCCTCCCCACTCGGCGTTCACTTCGGCGGCGAGTGCGTTGACCTCATCTTCGGCTGCGGCATTCGACACCGTGGTGCGCAGGCCGGCGCCGCGAGCTTCGGTTGCCGCCGCTTCATCGACATCGGTCACCCACACTCGCGCGCCGACGTGGCGGAAGCGCTCGGCGATCGCTCGCCCGATGCCGGCGGCTCCCGCAGTGATGAGGACGCGGGCGTCATCGAGTTCGAACATGTCCATGGCTGGTCCTTTCGCTGTGTCTGCGGTGTCGATCATCGGGATCACTGCCCGGGGTGAGGCGTCGGGGTCCGACCGGGCGATTCGGCGACATCGCTGCGGTCGGTCTCGTGTCCCTGCTTGAGGAACGGGATGAGGCACGCGCCGATCACGCAGACCCCGACGATGAGCCAGAGGCCGGAGACTGCCGAACCGGTCAGATCCTCCATATACCCCATGATGTAGGGTCCGAGGAATCCGCCGAGCAGCCCGATCGTGTTGACGAGCGCGAGTCCGGCCGCGAGGCTGACGCCGGTGAGTCGCGTTGCGGGGAACGTGAAGAGGATCGGCTGCAGCACGAAGAAGTTGAAGGCCGCGAGGGAGAAGCCGATGAGCCCGAGCACAGGTCCCCCGATCGCCCCGATGATGTAGCCGACGATGATGCCGATCATGGCAGCCAGCGCGATGCGCTTCGACATGCTGGCGGTCTTCGCGAACCGCGGCAGGATGAGGGCGCCGACCGCGGAGAACACCCAGGGAACGGCAGTGAGGAGTCCGATCTCGATCGAGCTCATCTCACCCCAGCTGCCGATGATCGACGGCAGGAAGAAGTTGAGGGCGTACACCGCCAGTTGGTGACCGAAGTAGATGCCGATGACGAGGATGATCTGCCGGTCCCGGACGATGTCGATGAGCCGGTGGTTCGCCGCCCCCGATGCTCCCGCCTGTTCTTCGGCAGCGATGGTCTTCTCCAGTCGGTCAGCTTCCTCGGGAGTGAGGAACTTCGCCTGGCGGGGACCATCGGGCAGGAATTTCCAGACGACGAAGGCGAGGAAGCACGCCGGCAGACCTTCGATGAGGAACATCCACTGCCACCCGTGCAGTCCGAGGAACCCGTCCATCGTCAGAAGCAGTCCGCCGATCGGAGCGCCGACGATGTTCGCGATGGAGACGCCGAGGAGGAACGCACCGTTGGCCTTGGCCCGGTCCTTCACGGTGAACCATTTCGTCAGGTAGTACATGACACCGGGGAAGAGTCCGGCCTCGGCGATGCCGAGCAGCATGCGAAGGATGTAGAACGACCATTCGCCCTGGACGAACATCATCGCCGCTGAGATCAGGCCCCAGGTGATCATGATCCGCATGATCCACCAGCGTGCACCGACCTTGTGCATGATGATGTTCGAGGGGACCTCGAAGAGCGCGTAGGTGAGGAAGAAGAGTCCGGCACCGATTCCGTAGGCTGTCGCGGAGATTCCCAGGTCGATCTCCAGGCGGTCCTTGGCCATCCCGATGTTCGTCCGGTCGAGGAACGCGAGAATGTAGGCGGCGATGAGCAGCGGCATGAGCCGGGCGAAGATCACCCGATTGAGGACTTCGGGTGGGCGAGGGGCTGTCCTCGGATTCGCAGAGTTCGACATGATGTTCCTTCGTGAGAGTGGATCCGGTTCGGCTGCGCTGCCGAACCTCAGGTGCGCAGGTGCGCCGGAGGCTGAGAGTCAGCCTCGGTGCGAACGGGTGGTCAGAGCGTTGAAGGTCTCAGGGTTGCAGCCGCAGCTCGTGCCGATATGGAGAGCATGCGCGCAGATCACCGTGCGTGCGGAGGTTCCCGGATCGGAGATCCGCTCAAGGAGCACGCTGAATGCCGTGGTAGCCATCTCGACGACCGGTTGCACGACTGTCGTCAGTCCCATCAGGGGCGAGCGCGAGCGCGCAAGACCGTCGCTGCCGACGACGATGAGGTCATCGGGGATGTCGATGCCGTTGACGAGCGAGTGTTCGATGATGCCCAGTGCGACCTCGTCCGAGCCGCAGACGATTGCTTCGGGGCGGTCCCGCGGATCTGCGAGCAGCTCTTCGGCGGCGACCCGTCCCCCGTTGCGGTTGAGCGGAGTGCTCACCCGCCAGCGACCGGGAATGACGATCCCATGATCGGCGGCCGTGGCGATGAACGAGGTTTCACGGGTCGCCGAGGCGGTCGAGAATCGAGGACCGATGACCGTGGCGATCCGACTGACGCCGTGGTCGAGCACGTGAGTCATGAGTTCCCGCGCGGCTCGTTCGTCGTCGATCCCGATGAAGCTCGCGTCTGCGTGCTCGACGGTGCGGGAAAGGTTGACGACCGGGATCTTGGCAGCGCTGAGCGTGCCGTGCAGACGCGCGTCAAGACGCATCCCGCCGGTCGAGATCACGCCGTCGACGTTGCGCGCAGCCATGGTCGCGGCCACGTGGGCAAGGCGTTCGGGATCGTCGCCGGTGGTGGAGACGAAGACGTCGAATCCCTCTTCGGCGGCGGCTTCGATGATCGCCTGTGCCCAGTGCATGTGCATGTAGTTGACCATCGAGGGCACGATGAGTCCGATGACGCGGGTGAGCGTTCGGTTGTGCTTCGCCGTCGTCAGCGGAGACCGGTAGCCGAGTTCGTTCGCCGTCTCGATGACGTGTCGGCGCACCGTCGAGGACACGCCCTGCTTGCCGTTGAAGACATAGCTGACGGTAGCGGTGGAGACGCCGCAGGCGCGCGCCACCTGGGCCGCGGAGACTCGCGGTCGAGGTTTCGCCGTCCGGTTGTCGTTGTGCATCGTCTGGTCCTTCACGTCCTTGTGCAGATCGAATACTGCCATTGGACGCCCACTCACATTCGTTAAGCAATGTTAAGCAGCAGGAAGGGGCTCTGACGATGCGGCCTACTCCTCCGCGCCGAGATCCGAGCGGCCCCGCGCCTGGGACATGTAACCGGCCTTGGCACGGCGGGGAACGACGACGACGGGGACCGGCGAATTCTGCAGGATCCGCATCGCGTGGCTGCCGAGTGACACCCGTTTGAGCGTGCCGAGCCCCGAGGATCCGAGCATCATCACCTCGGGGTGCTCCCAGCCGATGCTCTCGAGCGCGGCCGCCCAGTTCGGCCCGGTGCCGATCGCGACCTCCGTCTCCCCCGGGTTGATGTGGAGCTGGCCGATCGAGCAGAGGATCTCATCGGTGTCGCGGCGGACGACCTTCGTCCACTCGTCGACGATCCCCGCCTCGGCGTTGAGCCCGATGCTCGCCGCCGACAGCACACGCGAACGCGGAGCGAACGACGCGATGCGGAAGGGAACCCCGGACTCCTGGGAGACGAACGCGGCACCGAGGATGAGCTCCGCCGAGGTCGACGATCCGCTGTAGGCCGCGGTGATCCGCTTGAGCCTCGCCCCCGCCTCGGCGCGGAACCCCAGAGGGGCGAGGACGACGGGCAGCTCCGCACTGTGGAGGAGTCCGTTCGTCACCGACCCGAGCGTGATCCGCCCGTCCCGACCGTCGGCGGCCGAACCGACGACGAGCCGGTACGCCCCGACGCGGCGGCAGACCTCGAGCAGGCCGCGGCGGGAGGAGCGGGCCGCGTGGACGATGTAATCGGCCTCGATGTCATCGGGAATGAGCGGTCGCACCTCCTCAAGGGACGCCTCGGCGACGGTGCGGATATAGGACTGGAACTCCTGGTCGACCTTGTCGCGGTTCGGCGGCCACGCCGTCGAACTCACCGACACCAGGGTGAGTGAGCGACTGTACGACCGGGCGAGCACGACTCCGAGCTCGACCGCGGAAGCGTTCTCCTGACCTGGGGCGACACCGACGACGATGCTCATCGCTGACCTCCTGCGGCGTCGCGGTCGGCGGCGGCCATCTGCTTGCCGAGAACCGAGTTCTTCCGGCCGAAGACGAGGTAGAGGCCGATGATGACCGCCGTCCACACGACGAACACGACGATGGTGATCGGGCGCAGGCTACTGATGATCCACAGGCAGCCGAGGATCGAGAGGATCGGCAGGACCGGGTAGAAGGGCACCTTGAAGCCGCGTTCGAGGTTCGGTTCGCGCACGCGGAGGATGATGACGGCGAGGGCGACGACGACGAAGGCGACGAGGGTGCCGATGCTCGTCATCTCGGCGAGGAAGTTGATCGGGATGAAGCCCGCAAGGATGGCAATGACGACGGAGACGACGATCGTGCCCTTGACCGGGGTCAGCGTGCGGGGGTTGACGTCCTGGAAGAGCTTGGGCATCATCCCGTCGCGAGACATCGTGAAGAGGATGCGGCTCTGACCGTAGATCGAGACGAGGGTGACGCTGAAGATCGAGATGACGGCACCGGCGGCCACCACGGTGCCGGGCCACGTCGAGCCGACGATGTTCTCGAGGATCGCCGACAGTCCGGCATCCTGCCCCTCGAACTCCTCCCACGGCTGCGCGCCGAGGGCGGCGACGGCGACGAGGACGTAGACGGAGGTGATGATGAGCAGGGCGAAGATCAGCGCCTTGGGCATCGTCTTCTTCGGATTCTTCGTCTCATCGCCGGCCGTGGCGACGGCGTCCATGCCGACGTAGCTGAAGAAGATGATGCCGGCGCCGGAGACGACGCCGGAGAGACCGAACGGAGCGAAGTTCGCGAAGTTGTCGGAGTTCCAGCCGGTGAGGCCGACGACGATGAAGAAGACGAGAACGGCGACCTTGATGCACACCATGACGGTGTTGACGACGACCGATTCGCCGGTGCCGCGGACGAGGAGGAAGCAGCACATCGCGAGCAGAAGGATCGCGGGAAGGTTGACGATGCCGCCCTCCTCCGGGGCGTAGGCGAGCGCGTCGGGGATCTGGAAGCCGAAGAGGTTGAAGAGGAGCTGGTTGACGTACTGCGACCAGCCGACGGCGACGGCGGCCCCGGCCACGCCGTATTCGAGGAGAAGACACGCGGCCACGCCCATTGCGGGAAGCTCACCGAGGGTGGCGTACGCGTACGAGTAGGAGGACCCCGACACCGGCACGCTGCCGGCGAGCTCGGCGTAGCAGATCACCGCGAGACCGGCGACGACGCCGGCGATGACGAAGGACCAGATGACGGCCGGACCGGCGACGGGCACCGATTCGGAGAGGATGAAGAAGATGCCCGTGCCGATCGTCGATCCGACGCCGATCATCGTCAGGGAGAAGAGCCCGATAGTGCGCTTGAGGTCGCTGCCGGACTCCTCGCTGTCGCGCGGCACCGGTTTCACTCGGAAGAGCTGTTGTCGCAGGGTGGCCATGACCGTCCTTCCCGACGTCATCGTCGTTGTTGCAGGGCGCGACGCCGAACCGCCGATCGGTCGCAGCAGGCCGCGCAAGTCACTTCTGTTATGCAGACCTTAGTCGACTGTGCGCCGATCGACGGATGAGCCAGGCGAATTGATGCGATGTCTTCGCGGGTCGCGGGGTGTGCGCGCGAGCGAGCGCCGTCGACCGCCATCGTTATTCAACCAAATGGTTGACAAAAACCCTGCGCAGCCCTACCGTTGTAATCAACCGAATGGTTGAGAAGCCGTTCACTGGCGACGGCAGCCGAAGGAGGTGCGGTGACCGACCAACTGTCGAAGGTGTTCGCGGCGCTGTCGGACCCCACGCGCAGGGACATCGTCGCCCGCCTCAGCGTGGCCGACGCCACGGTGAGCGAACTCGCCGAGCCCTACGACGTCAGCGTCCAGGCGGTGTCGAAGCATCTCAAGGTGCTCGAGGACTCGGGACTCGTCACGCGCTCCCGGGACGCCCAGCGTCGACCAGTCCATCTCGAGGACAACGTCTTCGATCTCATGACGAAATGGATCGAGCGCTACCAACACCAAGCCGAGGAGCGCTACCAGCGCCTCGACGCGGTACTCGACGAGATGGCCGCGGACGAGGACGGGGAGGACGCGAACCCGGGGACCGCCTCGGCGAGCTGACGCCCAGCACGACCACACCACCGGAAACGATCGACCGACACTGATGCAAAGGAGCATGACATGACCACCGACACCGATTTCAGCACGACGCGAATCGAGGCGCCCGAGGGCGTCCAGACCGTCTCGATCACCCGCGATTTCCAGGCACCGCCGGAGAAGGTGTTCCGGGCGCACGTCGACCCGGAGCTGTTCATGAAGTGGAACGGACCCGCCGAGATCACCAACACGGTCCGCGCCTGGGATCCGACGACCGGCGGGAACTGGAGCTACGTCTCCACCGACGACAACGGCGAGTACGGATTCTTCGGCTCGTTCCACGATGTGCGCGAGAACGAGCGCATCGTCCAGACCTTCACGTACGAGGGCTTCCCCGACGCCGTGAGCCTCGAGATCCTCACGCTCACCGACCTCGGCGACGGACGCACCCGGCTGAGCTCGACGGCGATCTTCGACTCCCTCGAGTCCCGCGACGGCATGGTCGCCTCGGGCATGGAGACCGGAATCGTCGAGGGCTATGACAAGCTCGACGCCCTGCTCGCCGAGGCGGGATGACCCGAGCTGACTCTCCCGGGACTGCTCCCGGGAGAGTCAGCTGCCGGCGGCAGGACTCTCCCGGGAGCGGTCGGCGGCTTCGGCCACCATCGCGAAGTACGCATCACGGCTGCGACGGACATGGACGGACATGAGGTCAGCGGCGGTTGCCTCCTGCCCGGCGTCGACAGCGGCGAGGATCCCCCGATGCTCCGACCACGCCTGCGACCCGCGGGTGGTGACGTTGAGCGAATACAGCCATTCGATCTTGCCCGAGATCTGTCTCAGCAGGCTGGTCAGCGACAGACTGCCGCTGAGTTCGGCGATGGCGAAATGGAAGCGCATGTTGAGTTCGGCGAGCTCGTCGAAGCGCTGCCGCGCGATGACAGCATCACCGTCGTCGAGGATCACCGTGATCTCCTTGCGCACCTGCCGCCACTGCGCATCGGTCGCCCCGCCGCTGCTCTGCGCGGCCGCCCGCTTCGCCGCCTTCCGTGCCGTCGCCGATTCGAGGACGTTGCGGATCTCGAAGAGGTCCTCGGCGTCATCGACCGGCGAGGGGGCGACCACACTGCCGACGTACGGCCGGGATTCGACGAGCCCTTCGGACTCGAGCGCCCGCAGCGCCTCGCGGATCGGGATGCGAGACACCGCGTAGTGGGTGGCGAGCGCCGCCTCCCGCAGCTTCGTGCCGGGTGGCAGCACACCGGCGATGATGTCGTGACGCAGCAGCGCACCGACGGCGGCGGCACTCGACCCGCTCATCATCGCCCCGCCGCGTAGCCTTGGGCACCGCGCGGATTCGCCGCCGCCGCGAGCGTGCCTGTCGTCGGTTCGCGGGTCACACACGACAGACGGCCGAGTTCCCAGTCGCCGGCCCGGGTCACCGCATGTCCGCGCTCGATGAGCCCTGCAATGACGTCCTCGCCGAGGCGGTCCTCGACGACGGCGCCCGCCGGCACCCAGGTGCGGGGCCAGAACGACCCGGCCAGCGCCGTCGTGTGCAGAGCCGGCGCGTCGATCGCCTGCTGGGGCGCGTATCCGCCGACGAGCATGCGGAGGATCATCAGCAGCTGCCACTGCTCCTGCTGGTCGCCGCCCGGGGAGCCGAACGCGATGATCGGCTGCCCGTTCTGCGAGATGAGCGTCGGTGTCAGGGTCGTCCGCGGGCGCTTGCCCGGCGTCAGCGCCGACGGCGAGTCCGCGTCGAGCCACGTCATCTGCAGGCGCGTGCCGAGGCAGAACCCGAGTTCGGGCACGACCGGCGACGACTGCAGCCACCCGCCTGACGGCGTGGCGGAGATGATGTTGCCCCAGTGATCGACGACGTCGATGTGGCAGGTGTCGCCCTTGCTGACTCCGTTCTTCTGGACGGTCGGCTCACCGATTCCCGCTCTGCTGAGCTCCTCCCGGTCCGCGCCTTCGGGGACGAGCGGCGGGGTGAACGTCGGAGCCTCGCCGGCCCGATTCGGCCCGGGTCGGAACTCCGCCGAGGCAGTGTCGGCGATGAGGTTGCGGCGGCTCGCGGCGTACTCGTCACTGAGCAGCCAGTCAAGGTCGACCGCGGCGTCACCGTAGTAGGCGTCGCGGTCGGCCATCGCGAGTTTGAGGGCTTCGAGGATCGTGTGGGCGCCGATCTCCGTCGACGGATCGAGGCGCTCGTCGTCGAATCCGTCGAGGATCGTCAGCGCCTGGAGCAGTGCCGGCCCCTGTCCCCACGGTCCGATCTTCGCGATCTCGTATCCCCGGAAGTCGATCGTCACCGGCGTCTCGTATCCTGCGTCGAAACCGGCCATGTCAGCGACCGTGATGACTCCGGCGTGGTCACCGCCGGTCGAATGGCGGTGAGGGGTCCGCACGAACTCGGCGATCGCCTCGGCGACGAATCCGGTCTTCCACTCGGTCCGGGCGGCACGGATCCGCGCCGCCCGGGCATCCGCACGGTTCCTGGCCCGGCCGCCGTCCGGCCCGTCCGCGCCCTCACCGGCGGCAACGCCCTCACCGGCGGCGATGAGTCGTCGGAGCACCTCGGCGTAGGCCGGATTGACGATGATCTCTCCGGGCTCGGGAACCCGGCCACCGGGCATCCACAGCTGCGCCGAGGTCGGCCAATGGTCGGTGAAGAGCTCCTGCACCCGCTCGATGGTGCCGACGACCCGCGCGAGGACGGGGTGTCCGTTCTCTGCGTAGTCGATCGCGTAGGCGAGCACCTCGGCGAGCTCCCAGGTGCCGTGGTCCTCGAGGAGGGCGAGCCACGCGTCGACGGAGCCGGGCACGGCAGCGGCGAGGGCACCCGCTCCGGGCACCATGTCGAGCCCCTCGCTGCGGAAGTGCTCGATGGTCGCCGCCGCCGGAGCCGGGCCCTGGCCCATGAGGATCTGCGGGGAGGACGGGTCCTCGGCCGTGGCGAACACCCCCGTCATATCGCCGCCGGGCCCATTGAGGTGGGGTTCGACGACGTGGAGGACGAAGGCTCCGGCCACCGCGGCGTCGAAGGCGTTGCCACCGCGTTCAAGGACGGCCTGCGCCGAGGCGGTCGCGAGCCAATGCGTCGATGCCGACATTCCGAAACGGCCTTCGAGCGTCGGGCGGGTCGTGAACGCGGCAGGCGCGGTAAAGGTCATATCGGTGTCCCTCCGTGGAACCGGTGACGCGTCGGGAATTCGTCGTTGAAGCCATCGTAGGCAATCGGGAGAGCGATGCCGGCCTTCCGTTTGCATACAATCTATCGACGGTTATGCTTTTTGTATACAAACCCAAGGAGTCTCCCGCACCGTGGGAGGCCCGATTCGGGCCGGTCCCCAACCGGCCCGCGACTGTGCCCGGCACTGCGCAATCCGCAGGATCCGCGCCAGTCGAGAGAGCCGCGCGCTCGGGCGGCCATGACCTGGCCGAACAGGTGCCGGCTCAGCAATGAGACGACAACACGTACGACTCACCCTCACCCCCACGCGCGTGCGAGAGCACGCGCGTGGACCCCTCCTGACAGGCGGCCCCCGCCTCTGCGCGTGGACCCCTCCCGACGAAAGGGGCGCAATGGATCGCCGCCTCGACCTCGCGATGCTCCTCGTCCTCACCTTCTCAACAGGGATGGTCGACGCGATCGGCTATCTCGGATTCGACAAGATCTTCACCGCGAACATGACCGGCAACGTCGTCATCCTCGGCATGGCGCTCACCGGCGCCGACGACCTGCCCGTCCTCCGCCCGGCGCTCGCGCTCGCCTTCTTCATGGTCGGCGCGGCACTCGGCGGACGCATCCTCGGCCGTCGCGGCGAGGCCTGGCACCACCGGACGACGCTGATCTTCACGCTCGTCGCGCTCGGCTGCGCGGCGCTGTCCGTCTACGTCGCCGTCGTTCCCGATCCGGCCCTCGGGGCGTCCGGCACGATCTTCACCTCGGCGCTCTCCACGCTCATGGGCGCGCAGGCCGCCGCGGCACGGCGGATGAAGATCGCCGATGTCACGACCGTCGTCGTCACCTCGACGATCGTCGGTCTCGCCGCGGACTCCCGGCTCGCCGGCGGCGACAGCACGAACTGGATCCGCCGTGGCCTCGCCGTCGCGCTCATCCTCATCGGCGCCCTCGCCGGGGCCGCCTCCCTGCTCATCAACCAGTGGATCGGCATCGCGCTCGTCGCCGTCATCATCGCCGTCGCCGCGGTCATCGGCCACCGTGCGATGCATCGCCGCACCCTCGCCGAGGCGGTCGCCGCCTGATCCGCACAGGCCGGGTTCGTCTGTCGCCGCGGTGAGAGGCGGTTCGGCGTCGCGGTGGTCACCCGCATCGATCGCGTGTGCCGCCTCCCGCTCACTCTGCGGGGATCTCCGGCAGCAGCCGGGGGCCCGAGCCGTTCGTCCCGAGTTCGTCATCGGGATTGAGCACGCGGCAGCTCTTCAGCGACACGCACCCGCACCCGATGCACTCGACGAGTTCGCTCTCCATCCGCTCGATCTCCCGCCGCCTGGCCTCGAGCTTGCCGCGCCAGCGCTCACTGATCCGCCGCCAGTCCGCCTTGCCGGGCATCCTGTCCGACGGCAGGTCGGAGAACACCTCGGCGACCTCGACGAGGGGAATGCCCATCCGCTTGGCCACCTGGATCACCGAAACCCGGCGGATGACGTGGCGCGCGTAGCGTCGCTGCCCGCCGGAGGTCCGGGTCGAGGAGATGAGTCCCTGGCGTTCGTAGAAGTGCAGCGCCGAGACGGCAACGCCCGTGCGCCTCGCGACCTCACCGACCGAGAGCAGATCGGTGGGCGAGGGCTTCGCGTCGGGAGAATTCTTCACATTCATCATTGACCTCAACTTTGGTTGAGGTTTTAGCGTAGCCGATATGAGAGACGACGACAGGCCCCCAACTGCCTCCGATCCGACAACGACTCCCGATCCGACGACGAGCATGCCGCGTCAAACCGGCAGCTGGCGCGAGCTCTTCGGCCCCGACCATCTCACCGCCTCCCTCGTGCTGGCCGGCGGCATCGCCGTCTACGCGATGAACACCTTCGTCACCGCCGCCCTCCTGCCCTCGGCGATCGCCGACATCGGCGGCGAACCCTACTTCGCCTGGGTGACGACGGCCTTCCTCGTCGCCTCCGTGCTCACGTCGATGCTCGTCGCCCGCACCCTCGGAGCCTGGGGTGCCGCCCGCGCGTACCTCTTCGCCTTCGTGCTCTTCGCCGCCGGCTCCCTCGGCGCGGCGCTCGCCCCGACGATGGAGCTGCTCGTCGGGGCCCGCATCATCCAGGGCGCCGGCGGCGGTCTGCTCGCCGGCCTCGGCTATGCGGTCATCCGTGACGCGCTCCCCCGCAGGCTGTGGACGCGCGCGACCGGACTCGTCTCGGCGATGTGGGGCGTCGGCACCCTCGTCGGGCCGGCCGTCGGCGGCCTGTTCGCCCAATTCGACTTCTGGCGCGGCGCGTTCTGGCTGCTCACCCTCATGTCGCTGGCGCTGGGACTCATGGCGGTGCGCAGCCTGCCCGGCCGCTCCGCCGACCGGCCCGACTTCGGACGGCTGCCCTACGCCTCCCTGACTCTCCTCGTCCTCGCGGCCTCGGCATTCAGCGCGGCCGCCGTCGTCCCCGTCGGCGCGCCGACGGCCGTGGCCCTGACGCTCGGCGTCGGCCTCGTGCTCGCCTTCGTCCTCACCGACAGACGCTCCGCATCGCCCGTCCTCCCCCACATCACCTACCGCCGCGGCAATCCGCTCAAATGGATCTACCTCGTCCTCGGCATCCTCTCCTCCGCGGCGATGATCGAGATCTTCCTGCCGAAGTTCGGCCAGGAGCTCATCGGGATGTCCCCGTTCCTCGCGGCCGTCTTCGGCGTCGCCATCTCCGTGGGCTGGAGCTTCATCCAGATCTTCAGCGCGAGCGTCGACAGCGCCCGTCTCGCCCGCCGCTTCATGGTGCTCGGGCCGATCCTCGTGACCGCAGGCCTGACCGTCTACGCACTCACCCAGCACGTCGACGGACGGTGGATCGCCTGGGTCTGGGCAGCGGGGCTCGTCGTCGCCGGAACCGGCATCGGCCTCGCCTTCCCTCACCTCAACGTCGCGGCGATGAGCAGCAGCGACGACCCGGTCGAGGGCTCGAAGGCGGCCGCGGGACTCGGCACCGCGGAACTCATCGCCAACGCGATCGCCTCAGCCCTCGTCGGCGTGCTCGTCGCCGTCGGCGGCCCCGGCGCGGGCGGGTCGACGACGATGGGTGCAGGGCTCGCCGCCCTCGGTGCCGTCGGCGTCGTCATCGCCGTGCTGACCTTCCGCACCCGTTCGCCGGGGTGACGTTCCATCACGTTCGCCCACCTCGGCGCCCTCGTTCAGCACTTCGCGTGAAAATCGCGTCTTGGGAGAGCCGATTCTCACGCGAAGTGTTGAGCGAGCACTGACAGGCGAGTCACGCCGACTCCCGGTCTACCCGCGCAGTCGCGTCATCTCCGGATCGTAGAGAGGTTCGGCGGAGACGGTCGCCGGCACCCGGCGCCCGAAGTACTCGATCTCGACGGGATCACCGACGGACAGGGTGTTCGGCAGCCACGCGTAGGCGATCGCCTTCCCGATCGTGTACCCGTACGCCGCCGAGGTGACGTACCCGTCGGCCGCACCCGACCCCGAGGCGGTGCCCGATCCTGAGGCCGCACCCGACCCCGACACAGTACCGCCCACCGCGGCACCACCGCCGGCCTCCGACCGCCCGACGTAGACGGGTTCCTTGCCGAGGACGATGTCGCTCGGCTCATCGAGGGTGAGGCACGTGAGCTTCTTCTCCGCCGCCGCGGCACGGGCCGCGAGCGCCGACTTCCCGACGAAGTCATCGGTCTTCGAGGCCTTGACGGCGAAGCCGAGACCGGCCTGCTCGGGTTCGTGCTCGCTCGTCATGTCCGTGCCGAAGGACCGGAAGCCCTTCTCCAGTCGCAGGGAGTTGAATGCCTCCCGACCGGCGGCGATGATCCCGAACTCCTGTCCGGCCTCCCACAGCACATCCCAGAGCCGGTGCCCGAGATCCGCCGAGGTGTAGAGCTCCCAGCCGAGCTCCCCGACATACGACAGCCGCATCGCCGTGACCGGGATGCCGGCGATCGTGATGGGCTTCGTCCGGAAGTACTTGAGCCCCTCATCGGTGAGGTCGTCGTCGCTGACCGCGGCGATGACGTCCCGGGCGCGCGGTCCCCACAGGCCGATGCAGCACGTGCCTGGTGTCGTCTCCCGCACCGTCACCCACTGGCTCGGGTCCTCCTCGGTCTGCCGCCGCGCGGCCCGGGAGATGTAGGCGAGATCGATATTGCTGTTGGCCCCCACCTGGTAGGTCTCCTCGTCGAGGATCGCCACCGTGATGTCCGAGGTGATGCCGCCGGCCTCGTCGAGGAGCAGCGTGTAGCTCACCGCTCCGGGCTTGCGCAGCATCGACGAGGTCGTCAGCCCGTGGAGCAGTCGGCCGGCTCCGGGACCCTTGACCTCGAAGCGCTTGAGCTGGGTCATGTCGAACATCGCGACGTTCGTCCGCGTCTTCCACGCCTCGACGGCGGCGATCGGCGAATGGAACTGGTCGGCCCACGCCTCCCGCTCCGGGGCCCGCCACTCCTCGGGCAGCTCGTCGAGCAGCGCGGCGTTCGCTTCGTACCAGTGCGGGCGCTCCCACGCCGCGGCTTCGAGGAACACCGCCCCGAGCCGCTTCTGCTGCTCGTTGAATGGGCTGAGCCGCACATCGCGCGGTGAGACCCGGGGCTGGAGCGGGTGGAGGACGTCGTAGATCTCGCGGAAGTTCTGCTGCGAGGTCTCGCTGACGTACTCCGGTGTCGTCTGGACGTCCTCGAAGCGGTTGAGGTCGAGCCCGCTGAGGTCGGTCGACGAGTGCCCGCGGGCGATGAGCTCGGCAACGGCCTTCGCGACGCCGCACCCGTGGGTGACCCACACCGCCTCGGCGACGAAGAATCCGTCGACGTTCCGGGACTCCCCGACCAGCGACCCGCCGTCGGGGGTGAAGGAGAAGATGCCGTTGAAACCGCGTTGGATGTCGGTCTGTGCCAGCTCCGGGAGGATCTGCCGGCTGAGCTCCCACTCGCGCTCGAAGTCCTCGGGGGTGAAGGTCAGGGACGACGGCATCCGCTCGGACGTGATCTCGTCGGGGTCGTACGCCGGCAGCTCATCGAGGTCGACGGGCATCGGACGGTGCGCGTACGAACCGATGCCGATCCGCTCGCCCCATTCCCGGTAGTAGAGGTCCTCGTCCTGGTAGCGCAGGATCGGCGCCTGCGCACCGTTGGGCAGCTCGTTCTTCCCGACCAGGCTCGGAACCTCGGTCGACCACGCGAACTGGTGGGCCAGCGGCAGCAGCGGGATCGGGGTGTCGGCCATCGCCCCGATCGTCGGTCCCCAGAAGCCTGCACACGAGACGACGATGTCGGCGGGGATCCGCTCGTCGCCGGCGATGACCGCCGCGACCTTGCCCCCGGCATGCTCGATGCCGGTGACGACCGTGCGGTCGCGGAACTCGACCCCGGCGGCTTGGGCGCGCTCGATGACGAGCTGTGTGCCCCGCGCCGCCAGCGCCAGTCCGTCGCCGGGGGTGAAGAGGCCGCCCAGGACCATGTCCGGGTTGAGCATCGGGAAGAGCCGCACCGCCTCCTCGGCGTCGACCACCTCGGCGTCGACACCCCACGCGCGGTTCCAGCCGGCCCGCCGGTCGAGGTCGGCGAGCCTCTCCGGGGTCGTCGCGATCTCGAGCCCGCCGACGGGGAGGAACGATCCCCGCCCGTTAGGTCCGGTCAGCGATGTCAGCTTCGCGATCGTGTACTGCGCGAACTCCGTCATCGACTTCGACGGATTCGACGAGAACACGAGTCCCGGGGCGTGCGAGGTCGAGCCGCCGGGGATGGACAGCGGCCCCTGTTCGATGACGAGCGTGTTCGTCCAGCCCAACTGGGCGAGCTCATCGGCGAGGTTCGCCCCGACGATGCCCGCTCCGATGATGACGACCCGCGGTGAGGAATTCGACACTGGGTTCTCCTTGCTGTGGTGACGCTGCGATGGACAGGTGTGGTGATGCGTTCGCCGAGGTGGTCGCCCCGTCCCGTCCCCGCGCCGAGGCGGGTGCCGGGACCAGGGACCTCGTGGCCTAGGCGTCGATGACGAGATCGGTCGTCGCTGTCGAGCAGCAGGGGAGGAATTTCCCCGCCTCGATCTCGCGGGCGCGGATGCCGCCCTGGTGGTTCATGTCGACCTCCCCGTCGAGTTTGACGACCTTGCACGACCCGCACATGCCCTCCTGGCAGTTCGCTCCGATCCGCACCCCGGCCCGCCGTGCGGCCTCGAGGATGTTGGCCTCCGGGGCGATGCGGACATTCACCCCGGTGCGGAGGAAGGCCATGGTGAGTTCGCCTTCTCCCACGGTAGCGAAGCTGTCCGGATCCGCGGGTCTCGTTTCGCCATCATCGGCACTCTCGGAGGTCGTCTCGCCCTCGGCGGGCACGGCCTCGAGGGGGACGCCCACGGCAGCGTCGGCCGCCTCGGCGTCGTACTCGGGTTCGTAGAGGTCGAGGGCGGCCGGCTGCTGTTCCCAGTACTCCTCGGTCGACGAGGCGATCTCCCCGGCGATCTCTCCGGCCAGCGCCACCTCCTCGGCGTATTCGAGGCGGGTGGCCCGGTCGCCGGAGAAGAACTCCATGAAGATCGAGGTGTCGTCGACGCCGACCCGACTCAGGCATTCCGTGGCCGTGTTGAGGTATCCCTCGGGCCCGCAGGCGAAGACCTGGCGTCCGTTGGCGTCGGGGACGACCTCGTCGAGGAGCGCGGCCGAGAGCCGGCCTGTCCGTCCCGTCCACGCCTCCGCCGTCTGCGCCCGATCGCCGAGGCAGTAGACGACCTGGATCCGGAAGTCGGCCTTCTCGAGGAAGTCGAGCTCGTCGGTGAAGGCGAAGCGGTCGGGCTCCGACCCGTGGTAGAGGAGGATGACGTCGGCCTGCCCGGGCAGCGAGTGGATCGTGCGGATCATCGACATCAGCGGCGTGATCCCGGCCCCGGCCGCGAGCAGCAGGTAGCGGGCCCGTCGGTCCCAGTCGGCGAGGTGGAAGGCGCCGACGGGACCGAGCATCTCGAGCACCGTGCCCGGCCTGATCGACTCGTGCGCCCACGGTGAGACGAGCCCGTTGTCATCGCGTTTGATCGTCACGGAGAACGTCCACGGTTCGGTGGGCGCCGAGGACAGGGAGTAGCTGCGGGACTCCGGCTCCGCCTCGGCGCCGTAGATGGGGAAGTCGATGTTGACGTACTGTCCCGACCGGAACGCCAGCGGTGCGCCGTCGGTGCGGCGGAAGACGAACGTCATCATGTCCCCGGCCTCGGGGATCGTCTCGACGCATTCGGCGGTGAACTCCTGCGGATGCCACGGTCCCAGCGCGGTCGCGGCACCGGCCGGGCCCGCGGTCGAGCCGAGGACCCGGTTCCACGGCATCTCGAGGCCGCGGATCCGCTGCGCGAGCGGGATGGTCGGGTCGGCGATCGACCTCATTCCACGTGCTCCCGCATCCGGCCGACGTACCAGTTGATGAAGGCCTCGACCTGGTATTCGCTCTTCATGTACGGGCCCTGTTCGTACATCGGGCTGGCCGCGCCTTGCTGGCAGAGCTCGACGAACGCCTTGTCCTGGAGGTTCGTCTGCTTCCACGTGTGGGTGAGCGTCTCGAGGTCGTAGTCGACGCCCTCGACCGCGTCATCGGCGACGAGCCACGTCGTGCGCACGAGCGTCTGGTGGGCGCTGATGGGGAACGCGGCGAAGGTGATGACATGGTCGCCGAGGAGGTGGAACCAGCTGTTGGGCTGCAGGTGCATCGAGCACCGCCCGAGCCGGAAGTCCGGCAGATCGCCGAGGAGCTTCTTGACGAGCCGACGCCCGTCGGCGGAGAACGACTCGCCCTCCCCATCGAGGGACTCCCGGGAGATCCGGATGCCGGCGACGCGGGTGTCGAGCTCCTCGATGACCTCGTACGGCAGCCCGTAGCGGCGGCACCGGTACTCGAGCGAGGCCTGCGCCTGCTGGTTGCGTTCCCACACCTCGGTCAGGTGCGGGGGCACGGTCTCGTCGCTCAGCCCCCAGGTCGGGAAGAGCGAGCACGCGAGCTCGGGATGGCCGTCGCAGTGGTAGCACTCACGGTTGTTCTCCATGACGAGCTTCCAGTTGCCCTCCTCGACGATGTTCTGCTGGTAGGCGACCTTCGTCTTCGCGAGCTCGTGCGGACCGACGTAGGGCGCGAAGAGGTCGGCCACCTCGGCGAAGTCCTCCGGCGGCTCCTCGGCCAGGCAGAGGAAGACGAGGCCGGCGACGACCGTCGCATGGGCGCGCTTGAGCGCGTAGCAGGCCTTGTCGAAAGACATCTCCCCCGGCGCCGAGGCGTGGATGAGCTCGCCGTCGGGCGAATACGTCCACGAGTGGTAGCCGCACACGAGGTTGCCCGTCGTGCCCGAGGGCTCGGTGAGGACCCGGGCGCCGCGGTGGCGGCAGACGTTGTGGAGGGCGTTGACGCCGCCGTCGTCGGTGCGCAGGACGATGAGCGAGTACGGCCCGAGGTGGAGGGTGATGTAGTCACCGGGCTCGGGGATCTCGGCGACGCTGCACGCGAAGACCCAGTGCCGTCCGAAGATGCCCTGCATGTCGAGGTTGAAGAGGTGGTCGTCGGTGTAGAACGGGGCTTCGAGTGAGAAGCCCTGGCGCCTGGTGTCGAGGAGGAGGCGGATCTCGTCGAGCCTCTCCTCGCTGATCCCCGCGGGGAATCCCTGCTTCGTCGGTGCCAGGTTGGTAGCGGTCAATTCCGATCTCCCTTGATGCGCTCATGAAGGCGAGCGGCCCCTCGGGCGTGGCCGACCCATCGCCCAGCCCCGCCGCCTCGCTGATGTCACGATAGACCTGGCGAACACTGCGGGAAAAGCGCGAGATTCCGGAGATCAACGTGCGGAATCAGTGCATAATGTCAGCATGCTTGACCCGCGTCTCATCACGCTGCGGACGTTCGCCGAATCGGGCACGATCGCGGCCACCGCAGAGCTCACCGGATACTCCCCCTCGGCGGTGTCCGCGCAGCTGCGCGACCTCCAGAATGCGCTGGGAATGACGCTTCTGACCAAGGACGGGCGCGGCCTGCGGCTGACGGCGACGGGCCGCTATCTCGTCCGCCGGTCCGACCGGCTGATCTCCGTGTGGGAGGAGATCCGCGCCTCCTCGTTCACTGCCGGTGACCAGGCGCCTTCCCATTTCGGGATCGGCGGGTTCTCGACCGCCTCGGCGAATCTCCTCGCTCCGCTCGCGGCCAACCTGCGCACCACCCATCCGGAGGTCAGGGTCCACGTCATCGAGGCGAGCCCGAGCCGCTGCTTCGACCTCCTCGTCGCCGAGCGCATCGACCTCGCCGTCGTCGTCTCCCCGCGTGGGGACGCCCGGGCGGAGAACGATGCGCGGTTCGAGAAGGTCGACCTCCTCGACGATCCGCTCGATGTCATGGTGCCCGCCGACCACCCGGTCGCCGGTCTCGACGCGGTCGATCTGTCGGATCTCGCCGGCGAGGACTGGATCACCGCGGTGCCCGGCTCGCCGTACCACGCGCTCTTCATCGCCGCGTTCACTGCGGCCGGGCTGACGCCGACGATCGCACACGAGTCCGTCGAGTGGGAGACCTCGGCTGCGCTCGTCGGCGCCGGCATCGGGGTCAGCCTCGTCCCCCGGCTCGCGAACCTCTCCGGAGAGGACAACGTCAGGCGCGTGCGGCTGACCGGCACGGCCCGACTCTCGCGGAAGATCATCGCCGCCGTGCGCACCGGCAGCCGCGGCTCACCGCTCATCCGCGAATCCCTCCGCCACCTGCGCGCGACCTCCCAACGGATCCTCGCCACCCGCCTCGGCGAGCCCGACTGACGAGGTGGGGCGGACGTGCGGGGCGGGATGCCAGGC